>NZ_JBSUQM010000020.1:0-107524 GCF_054065835.1 Nocardia citri | reverse complement strand
ACCGGGGCGATGGCGATCACCGCTGCGACGACGAAACCTGGCCAAGGGATTCTCCATCGTATGTTCAGTGCGGCGACACACCCGCACACCAGATGCAGGATCACCAACGCCAGTTGCGTGGGGAGGTGTGGCGGATGGATGAACGGCATCCGCGCGATCGCGGTGATTGTGAGGGTGATCGAGATAGCGACCAGGCCGTACCCGTAGCTGTTGCGAAACCGGGCGATCTTTTCGGCTGTGCGCGATGGGTCCGTTGTCGAGATCTGGCGTGGTGTTGCCGGTGGCCAGGATAGCGTAACGGTGGTACCGGCGGCCGAAGAGTCGAGGGTGGCGTCACCGCCGACATCGCGCATTCGCGCGATGATCGACTGCCGTACGCCGTGATGCCCGCAGGCGCTGTCGGCGAGGGCGGCGAGCCCGGTGCCGTTGTCTGTGACGGTGAGTCGCCCCGGTTCGACGGTGACGATGACGGTGGTCGCATTAGCGTGGCGTTCCACATTGGTCAGCGCTTCCCGTGTCGCCGCGGTCAGTGCGTGCGCTGTGCGGTGATCGACGAGTACCGGCGCACTGCGAAAGTCAACGGGCAGTACTGGTTCGGCGCAGATCGGCGCCAGGGCATCGGTAAGCTCGACGTCGCTGTGATCGTCAGGCGCGGGGCTGCGGGCCAGAGCGGCCAGGTCGCGCTCGGCTTGGCGAGCCAGCCGGTCGGTGTCGGACGCCGCATCGTGACCAACCATCAGCAAGGTCGCGGTGGCGGTGTCGTGCAGAAGCCGCCGTTGCTCGCAGTCATAGCTGTAGAGCTCGTCGGCCACCGCCGCCGCGAGTTGCCCGTCGTGGAGGCGGTCTTCCTCGTCATCGACGGCACGGGCGACCCGAATTACCAAGTGGCGCAACACAACCGCCAGCACCCATTGAACTGCGAGAAAATAGATCGAGAGCACCGAGAACGGATGGGCTAGGCCATCGAGGGTGTAGCCGAGCAGGCATGCGAGCCCGGTAGCGATGATCGTGGCCGCACCCGCGGCGCCGATGATGCCGATCCCCGTCGATATGGCGGATTGTCCGGCGACGATCTGCGCGGCGTTCGGGGTGTTCGGGTCCGAAAGTTCGGAACTGGCGACGACGAACGGGGTGCACACCAGGTAGGTGAGGACCGCGATGACGTCGGCGAGAATCCAACCGCGTCCGCGGCGCCGGGTCCAGAGCCGAAATACCGACCAACTCCCGAATCCGGTGTTGAGCAGTAATCCCACGTGAGTGTGCACTGGCTGCAGGGGGTAGATGACCGCAGCCAATAGGAATGGCAGATGCCGCAGCAGCAATGCCGACACACCGATCTCATCGGCGAGCCTGGCCGTCATCGGATGCGGCTCGACCGCACCACCGGCGGAACCGTTCATGGCAGTTCGTTGGGACTCACGATGCCGTCCTGGATGGCGCGCGTCACGAGCGCGGCCTTCGTACTCGCGGGCCGTCCGACCGCCGCGTATTTGGCACGAACGCGGGCGATGTAGGTTTCGACGGCGCTTTCGGAAAGGTACAACTGCTCGGCAACAAGGGATTTCGATCCCGACTGGAACCAGAGCAGAAGAACCTGTTGCTCGCGTGCGGACAGTCGCGGACGCACCGGCATCGACACCAACGACATCGCGTTGGCCATCGTCAATGTCATATGCAGCTGCGCACTGGCCGCAGCGCGGACCGCTTTCAAAAGTGGTTCGCGTCCTTCGGTTTTCGCCACATAGCTGGCAACCCCCGCCTCCAGGCAGTTGCCGACGAGACGCGCGTCGGTGTGCTGGCTGTAGATCACGACTCGATGCCCCCGATCGCACAGGTCCGTCACCGAACGCAGGTGGGGCGTATCGTTGCCGAACTGCAGGTCCAGGATGACCACATCGACGGAGCCCGCGTCATCGGTGAACTCCGTCGGCGATTGGTATTCACCGACGACGCGGATGGGCGGATCAGCCATCGCGCACCAACTGGAGATACCCTCGTGGATTACGTCGTGGTCGTCAATGAGAGCGACCCGAATGATTGAGTTCAACCTGCTGGCACAGTCCTTCCTCCACTGGCGTTGCGACTGAACCGCCTCCGTCTATTTCGCCGTCAACGCACCAGATCTGGGTCGAGGTTCTCGGCGGCTTGACATCTCGCGGGATGGACAGCACAGCAGCAAAGCTGGCTGTGCTCAGAGGCTATTCGTACTGGCCACGTCCGACAAGACCCCTGCGGCGACTTCCGCGCCCAGCCGGGCAGGCTCGCGGAGCAAAACTGTTGCCGCTCACCGGTTTCCGAATCGACCCATTTGTCGTTCACGCGCGGCGCCTTCACTTTCACCGAGCCCGCAGCGGTGAGGACTTCCTGCTCGGCGTGGTAACCATTGCGCACCACTAGACGGTGACTGTTCCCGTCGAGCCGGTCGGCGAGAACTGGGCGACATGGGCGCAATCCATGCTGGCGCACACCTACCTCGCCGTCACCGCCGCTATATCCCAAAAGCATTGGCAGCTACTTCATTCCACTCATGCTCGATGAAATCAAGGGTCTCCTGGCGCACCAGATCATGCCGATTCCGAACCTCGCCTCGGTGCGCCGCGGGTCGACCTGGCGGCGAAGACATCAACACCGCGCCCAAAAGGGCTTGCTGCCAGCGAAGGCGGCTGGAGTATCAGCGCGATCCGCACCGGCACTCGGGGTCGTTCGCCCGACGTCGACAGATCGCGCACGGCTGGTAGTACAAGCGTTCGTCGACCTGGATTTCGGGCGGGTGCAGCGCCCGGCTGAAATAGGTCGGCTTGTAGGTGTAGAGCAGTTCGCCGGGCACGTAGTAGTCGTCCTTCTTGTCGGCGATGTTCGACCGCACGACGACGCTACCAATTTCGGTGGCCTCCTGCTCGAGCGGCGGACCAAGGTCGTCTGCGACACCCGCGTTCGTCTTACTCGAACCCAGCGAGATGCCGAACTGCACATCGTGCAGCGACTTTCTCTCATGATCACCGCGCAGGTCCGACTTCGCCGTGACATGGACGACGCCGTCGGGGTCGAGGGTCGTGTTCAGTGTCAGGCGCTCGATGAAGGGCCGTGCGGCGGTGTCGACTGTAAGGCTGAGTGTTTCGAGGTCGTCACGGGGATCCGACCGCTGGGTGTCCGAGCCGGGCCGGGTTGGCGTGCAGAACTGGAACTTCGCGTGGCCGTCGCGAGGGTCGGCGCAGTACATTTCCAGCGACTCGTCCGAGAGTTCCTCGCCCTCGAAGGGAATGCGGGTGCCGGCCTTGAGGAGCCGATAGTACGAGCCTCGGGCCAAACGGACCTCGATGTCCTTGGCCAACTCCAATTGCTGCCGGTCGAAGGCGATCCACGCAGCACCCTGAGCGATCAACGTTGCGCTGTTCTGCGACACCTCAACCCGGTGCGCGCCGAAGAACTCCCGCAGCCGGGACGAGATCGCAGGCATCCGTGACATGCCGCCGGTCACCAGGCACATAGCCACCTGTGAATCGCTCACGTGAGCGGCGTCGAGCAGTGAAACGATATGGTCCATAGCGCGGTCGATCAGCGGTTTCGCAATCGTCTCCAGCTCAGCTCGTGTCAGCTGATGGATCAGTGGAGCACCGGTGCCGGGATGGAAGTTGCGGATAATAAGGGGCTGCGAATCCGACTCCGACAGATAGATCTTCAGCTCCTCGCATTTGTGACGGAGCTGGCGGCGACGGTCGGGGTCGATATCGACTGATGCGTCGGTCGTCTGAGTGAGAATCCAGTTCCGCAAAGTGTCGTCGAAGACGTCACCGCCGAGTTCCCCCGTGCCCGCGTTCTGCAGCTGGACCATGCGACCGCCCATCATCCGGCACAGCGTGAGGTCCAGCGTGCCGCCGCCCCAGTCCACAACCAGGACGTTTTTGCGGTCGAAACGCTGTACGAAATCGGTGCCGACTCGCGGCCGGAAATGGCCGTAGAGCGCGGCGAACGGCTCATGGACGAACTGGACCACGCGAATGCCGGCGCGGGCGTAGGCCTCGCGCAGCGCTCGGCGACGACGCCCGTTCATATCGACGGGGATGGTGGCGACGGCGGCCGTGATCTCGGACAGAAGACCGGCGTTGAAGGGTGAGTCCAGTGCGCGTCGTCGCGCATGCTCGATGACGTCATAGGTGATGTCGACGGGACTGCGTTCGACACCGTCGACGCTGATCGTCTCCTCACCGAGGTAAGTCTTGGGCGACTTGACGAAACTGCCGTGCACGCCGAGGCCACCGGCGTCGAGTTCATCCTTGGCGGCTTGCCCGACAACTTTCCGGACGCCCTCGTACTTGACGACCGAGGGCACCGGTCGGCCGTTGTTGTCGAGAAAGTCGATAACCTTCTCGTCATCGACGTACGAGACGAGGCTATTGGTAGTGCCGAAGTCGAACCCTACGACGGTCATTGCTGTTCTCCTTGCGCGTCCGTCGAGGAACGCGGTTGTAGAGTGGCCAAACTTCGCTGCAGATACTTGACCGCGCGTCTGACAAATTGGTCGGTCATCTGCGTCTCCCCGTATTCGAGCGCGGCGAGAGCGTCTTCGAGCGATTCGACCTGCTGCGATATGACCCGCGAGGTGTTGATACGCATCGTCTCGAAATCCGATGTCGCGCCTATACGCTCGCTGCGCCGAGCGCCGACTTCCTGCTGGAGCGCGACCTGAACCTTCGCCAGTTTGGTCTCCAACTCGGCAGCTCGGGCCCGGACTGCGGCCAGCTCTGCCGCGGTTCGCTGGATCTCTGCTTGCGCCGCATGCAGGCGATGGGTCGTCTGGTCACGGTCGGCTTCGACGGCCTGCAGCCTACGACGTACGGACTGGATGACTAGCGCAGCCGTTTTGCGCGCAGTCTTCGGGAGAGCGGCCATCTTCTCGCGGCCGGCCGTGGACTCGGCGAACGACTCACCGCCTCCCCAGATGGTGTCCGCGAACGCGGCGGCACAGTCGGCGAGATCCCAGTTCGCCGCCGAGGCCGTGATAAGCACGAGAGTGTGTGCCGCATTGTCGGACAAGCTCTGCAGCGCAGGACTTTTCAAGGACGTCTTGCCGTCGAAATCCTGGCTGAGCAGATTCTGCATCCGCACGATCGACAGCCGCAGTGTCTCCTTCTCGGCGTCACCAGCGACGAGCCGGGTTAGCCGCGCCCCAAAAGTGGCATCTTCAACGAATACCGGATGCCGCTGCAGGACCCGTGCGGCCAGCGCAGTGACGTTCTGACGTGCGGTACCACGAAGATCGGACTTGTCAGCGGTCAGCATTAGCGCCAACGCGGTGGCGAGCCTTGTGTCGCGTGCCGCGACATCGGCGATCAGCTCGTCGAAATCCTGGAGTTCGACCGGCTTCGCCAGGGCGATCCTGGCCGAGGAGCTCTTCGCCAGTTCGGCCGGTTTGAGGTCCTGGTCGAGACAGCGTAGGTAGTGGAGGAAATCGGCGAACGACTGAACCTGGTCGATCGTCAATGGCGCCGGCGCGGCGGAAACTGGTTCGGACGCAGGGGTGGGCGACGGAACCGGCTCATACTCGGAATCGGCGTTCGCGCTGGGCTCCTCCGCACCGGTGGCGATGGGTGGATCTTCGGTCGCCGCAGGCTCGGCAGGCACACTCGTGTCGTCGGAGCTCGAGCCGTTTTCTGTGTCAGCGGCAGATGCTGCGTCGGAAGAGTTTTCCTCCGTGCGCTCTTCCTCGCTACCGGGTTCTTCCGTACCAGTGAGCTCGTCCGCGGCTGCTACGGCGTGGACTGTGGCCGAGTTCTCTTGCGCCGTGTCCGCATCCTCGACGGATTCGGTCGGTTCGGGTGCATTGTTATCGGTGGTCTTCGCCGTCTCGATTGCAGAAGCGGTCGCGCTCGTCGGACTGACCGACACTGCGCGCACTTCGCCGCTATCGGGCCCTTCCGCGCTTGCGAGCCCGTCCGCGGCCGCTACGGCATGGACCGTGGCCGAGTTCTCTTGCGCCGTGTCCGCATCCTCGACGGATTCGGTCGGATTGGGTGCATTGTTCTCGGTAGTGGCATCGGTGGTCTTCGCCGTCTCGATGGCCGGGGTGGTCGCGCTCGTCGGAGTGTCGGACATGGTGCGTTCTACCTCCGTCGTCGGTGGAACAGTCGCCGCCACAACTTCTTCTGCTCTTTTTCGTCGTCTGCGGGCGCGCCGTTTGCCGAAGCTTCGTTGCTGCTCGACATCGCGCTGCGTGTCTCCCACGGTGGAGTGTCGGACACCTGCGGAACCGGGTTCGCGGTGCCCGATGTCCCGGTGACCGAAGCCGCTCCCTTCCGAGGGAGCGCCTGTGCGGCGAGGGTCGCCGGAGTCGGGGTTGTGGCGGCGAGCCGGTGCTTTCGTGGTGTGCGGGCGCCGCTGGAAGTCGCCGGGCCGTTGCTCGTCGCTTGCGCTGTCGTGCTGGAGGGGAGGTCGGTAGTCGGTGCCCCGTCCGTTAGGTCTGCCTTCTCGGGGCGGACGCTCGCCAGTGTGGTCGCGGTCATCGCGGAATCGCTCGGTATCGCGGCGGCCGCGTATGCCTTCAGTGTTGGGCCCGCCAGCTTTCGGGCCTCGGTGCGGGGTCTCGCCGGAGCTCTTCGTGGATCTCGGCTTGTTGTAGCGGTTTTCGCCGCCGGTTCCGCCTGTGGCAGCGCCCCGGCTGTTTTCCCGCTCCTTGCGGTGGCCGCTTCTGCTGCCGTCTGCCACGTCAATCCTTCGTTGGTAGTGAGATCCAGCCGTGAGTCCACCCACTGCTCGGGCAAACCATTCTGACTGGCTTCCTGCACGGCGGTCACAGCGCAGGGGTCGCCGGTGGCGATGTGATGCTCTGCGATGAACAGCATTGCCTTGACACGGTCATAGGATTCGGCGCTGCGATAGTCGAAGCTTGTGACCGCGTCGCTCGCAACGGCATCGAGGGGCTGGCTGCACAACTCCACGAGGGCAGCCGTGTAGTCGTCCATCAACAGTTGCTCGAGGTGTGCGAGCTCGCCGGTGATCCGGCCCGGGTCGACAGTGCTCGTTTTCGTCGCCCACATTCGTGCCAGACGGTCGGAAACGTCACGCAGCCGAGGGCTCAACGCCCGGTGCTCGGCTTCGTCGAAATGGTTGAAGTGGAAGGAAATCACGCTGGTGATGGCACGGGCGACCGGCCGATGCGCATCGCCCAGCAGGTACGCAGCACGATTGAGTTTCTCGCGATATCGGACGGCCGTGGCCGGGTCCACACCGGTTCGTCGGCCCGCCTGCCAATACAGGTATTCGGCGATGCCGCCGGTGTAGTTGCGCGCGGTTTCGAAGGCCAGCGCCCGGTCGCAGAAGGCACTGATCGCGTTCGAGGTGATGTCGCCGGTGGCGAGTAGTTCTTCGACGGCGGTGTCGACGCCGTGCAGATCCTCTTCCGAGGCGATCGAGAAGTCGAACTCGTATGTGCGATCCGATCTCTCATTGCCGATCTGCACTGCGGCGACGCCGCTTGCCGCGGACAGCCGGGTACCGAGCTCGGCCGGATCGACCGTGGTGCCATCGAGGCGTGCCCACGTGCACTGGGAGATCGCCCAGTCGATCGGTGCAGTGCGCCGCTGTACGAGAAGCCGTGTATTACCGCACACCACACCGCGGTACACGAGAACCGGCCGAGCGACGGGGTGGCTGCTGAAGACGTGTTCGCGCAACGCGTTTAGCTCCGGGAAGGTGGCACCGCACTCCGCGCACGGCAGTCGCAGCGGCCGAGGGGGTTCCGGTGGCGGCGCCCAGATCTCCTCGTGGAAGTCGGCATAGCCCGATGACCAATGAGCCATGGTCGTCGTACTCCGTTCGTGGTGGCCAGAAGGTTCTCGACGTCGTATCGGCGTCAAGCCCCGGCGCGCAACAGGGAATTGATACGAATCAAACGGCCGTTCTGTACAGCCAGATCTATGCACGCTTCCAGCCGGTTTCGACTCGAGCCTCGGAGGCGGCCTTGATTGAACACCGCCAGGGTCGCACGCATCAGGGATTCCTCGTCGAGCTCTCGCCCGGCGCACACGGCGTTCATCGCGTTGATGATCTCCTCGGGAGCGATCTCGTTAAACGGCCGACCGAGATCGGCAGGGGTGGCGCGATAGCCCCTCCACGTCGTGCGATCGATCTGGTGGGGCCAGACAAACGTTCCTAGTGGGCACTTGTGCACAAGCTCGGCGGGGATGCAGTCGGTGATGAAATCCTTGCGTATAGCGGGAACTCGGTCATAGCCGAAGCGCCCGCCGATGGCACGGGCGAGCCTGTCCAGCTCGATCGGGCCTTCCATGTCGACGGTCACTCGTACAGCATTGGTGATGATCCGCCGGATCGACTGTGAATTCGTCCGGTTGAGATCATCCCGAGCGCCGAGCATCGTCCTCGGGGCATTCTGGTAGGCGACGCCCTTACCGTGCCAGTCACGAGAAGCGGAGTCCGGCAGCGGGGCGGAGCGGGTGTCGGCATCGGAGGTGAGTGTCGGCGCCACATTTGCCAGGCGCGCCGATTCGATCGGCTCCGAACGGATCTCGGCAGGTTTGGTGTCTGCGGGTAACGCCTGATCGATGTCGGCCTCGGCCACGACTTCGTCGAGGGCCGCCTGGGCTTCGGCTTCTGCGATCTGCGCCGCCCGTGCTGCGGCCGCCGCTTCGAGCTGCTCCTCGAAAGCCTGTCGACGTCTGCGGGAGATCTCGACGGCAGCCTCGATCCGGTCTAGGACGGCACCGGGATCATCGATCCATTCGGGCAGCCACACCCGCAACGATGAACCCCAATGCATCATTGTTTCCAACAATCGCGGTGTCAGATCTCGGTCGGCGACTGTAGGCCGCTGCGCCCACCTCGGCCCATCGAGCATGAGCGCGACCTGCCAGTGATCGCAGCCCCGTTCACGGACGACGATGTCGAGGACGAATTCCGACAGACCGTAATTCGCATCCACCTCGTAACCGCGCTGCCGCAATTCTGCACACAGATCTACCTGGATCGGATCGACGATGGCGCCGTATCTTGTCCGCTCTCCGTTACCGGATTCGTCCGCCGCCATCTCGAGGTACCCACGCAGATGCGCCATGCCGAGCGACTTGGTCCGCGACAGGTCGATATCGGACGGGTCGAACGACGTGAAAACAATGACCTTGCGGCGGGCTCTGGTGATCGCCACGTTGAATCGTTTCTCGCCGCCCGTCCGGCTGAGCGGGCCGAAATTGAGGGGGAGCTGGTACTCACCGGGCTTCGCGGAGAACGCTGCGGTGAACAGGATGACATCACGCTCATCGCCCTGGACGTTCTCGAGGTTCTTGACGAAGATGCCTTCCTCAGCGTCGGGTCGTAGTTGCTCGCGGATGAGGGGATCGCCGCATTCTTCGAGTAGATCCTGGACCAAGTCACGTTGCTGGACGTTGAAGGTGACGACGCCGATGCTCTGCCCGGCCAGGTGGGGCGTAGCCAGTCGCGTACGGATCTCCTCGACGACTGCTTCGGCCTCGATGCGATTCGTGCGCAGCGCCTTACGGCTCTCGCGGTTGAAATGGCCGTTCACCCGGCGCCATTCGACACCGGCGGTAACATCGCCACCCGGGGACGGCAGGCTGGCGAGACGTCCCTCGTAGTACTTCTGGTTGGAGAAGTGGATGAGGGATTCGTCCTGACTGCGGTAATGCCACGACAACCACTGACGAGGAAAACCGGATTCGACACACTCGGTGAGGATGCTGTCGAGGTCGTCGGGAGCGAGCTCGCCGTCTTCGTCTGCTTCGTCGTCATCGGCAGCGGTGACCTGGCCGAAGGATATCGGCGGCATCTGCTGAGAATCTCCCACGATGACTGCCGATCGACCGCGGCCCAATGCGCCGATCGCCTGCGCCACCGTCACCTGCGACGCTTCGTCGAATACGACGATGTCGAACGTCGCCGAGCCCGGTGGAATGAATTGCGCGAGCGAAGCCGGGCTGACGAAGACGCACGGTGTTGCCGCAAGGATGTGATCGGCGTACCGGAGCATCAGCTGCCGGAAGCTGGCACCACCGCGTTTGCTCTCGAGCAAGCGCCGGAGTTCCGCGACCTCGCCGGTGAGCGCATTCGCCGTGAAAGGTCGGCTGCGCAGCAGAGCGGCTGGCAGCGCCTTCACCTGCTCCTCGCGCAGCGCCTCGGCAGCCCGCACCAAGTCGTCGATCTCCCCATCGCGCAGATCCGACAGGAAGTTGTCGAGACCTTTCGAGCGACGCCGTTCCTCGAGCGATCTCTGCGCAGTTCCCCGGATGAAGGCTCCGGTCGCTTTGCTCGCGGGGATCACACCGGTGACGAGCTGTTCGACGAATATGTTCAGTCCAGCGCGACGGAGCGGAGCGAGATGGTCCGACATACGAGACCAACCGAGAATTCGCTGGGCTTCGAAATGTTCTGCGTCCTCGATGAGATCGGCGTGCGTGCGGTCCCAAGCGGCCAACCAGTGGTCACCGTTCTTCCACCGCGAAAGGTCGTCGTCGGAAGTGCCGAGGCACGACCGAACATGCAGCCACGCATCGTGCACATCCTGGAGCAGCTGTATCTCGTTCTCCGACAGGAATTCCACCGATTCGAGCAGACGCCATTCGTCCGGATGGTGGTCGACGAACGCTACGGTGGCAGCAACGTAGTCGGAGACAGTTCGTAGGTCGTCAGCACTTTTGGCTGAGAGAGGATTCCACCGGGGCGGGGTCCAGTGGCCGAGGAGTTCCTTGGCGTGGTCCTGCGTCCGCGATAGCGCCTTCCGCACGTCCGGGATCGCACGCAGGAGGGGGAGGACCGTGGCAGGGGTCAGGTCCACATCGGGGTGGGCGAAGGGAGCCAGGTTCTGCTGGAACTGTTCGACCCTCTTCTTTTTTCCGAAGATGCCCTTGCCGCTGTCTTCGGCCTCGGTGATGAACCGATCGAGATCACCGGATTCGAGGAACAAAGGCGTGAATGTCGCCAGAATCGCAACACAGCTCTGCTGCAGTTGCTCTATCTCCTCGAACAATTCGCTGCGCGACGACGCGAACTGTGGACCGCGCATCCAGGCAAGAGTCGCCGCGTCCGGGACACGATGTCCGAGCTGGCGGTGCGCGGCGGGAAGCAAAAGGCCGATTTGTGCGGGGTTTTCCAGGCTTTCCAGGAGCCCGCGGACCTGTTCACTGGTCCGGTCCGCACTCAACGCGTCGGCAGCGCGTCGCAGAGCCGCGAGGATCTGGTCCGCGCCGACTCCCTGCGGGACGGATCCAGCGAGCGACCACGCAGCGTCACGGCGGATGTCCAGATGGCGAGCCGATCTTGTGAACAGTTCAAGGGATTGTTTCACCTCTCCCCAGCTCACAGGCGGGCGAGTCACATACGAAATGGGAATGTCCGCCACCGAACCCTCCCCGATTTCGAGGAGCTCCTCGAACGCGCTCCACAGCGACTGGTCGACGCCGTTGCGTTGGTGCACCTTGTCCGGGTAGTCGGACAATGGCACGAGGCGTGCGCCGTATTCCCCGAGGCGCATCTCCCAGGTGCGCTCGTTGTAGTGGAGTGAATTGTCGATCGCCGCTTTGAGCTGATTCCGGATGGCGTTCGGCGTCTGGTTCTTGCCGTGTAGATCGAGGGTGAAGTTCTGCAGTCCGATCTTTTCGAGGCGCTTCTTCACCACGTCGAGGGCAGCCTGTTTCTCCGCGACGAAGAGCACGGTCTTCCCGAGGCTGAGAGCATGCGCGACGAGGTTGGTGATCGTCTGGGACTTACCGGTTCCAGGAGGGCCTTCGAGGACGAACGTCCGGCCTGCCGCAGCAAGCGCGATCGCACGCAGTTGCGAACCATCGGCCGGGATGGGAACCGGAACAGCGCTTTCATCGACCTCGATGTGGTCGAGCCCGATATCACCGTCGGTCTGCGGATCGCGAAACGACTCCCCGGCGTGATGGGTCAAATACCTGACGATTGGGCTCTGCTCCAACGTATCCCAGCAATCGCTGAGATCCCTCCACATTCCGAAGGTGCCGAACTGGCAGATCGCCAACGTTGCGACCTCATCGATGCGTAGGTCGATGTTGTGTTCCACCAGGGCAGCCCGGATACCACGAAGCGCGGCGGTGATATCGAGGCCGCTGTGGTCGCGCTTCGGCGACTCCAGCGCTTCGATCGACACGTGGTGCTTGAGCCGCAGCCACTCCACCAAGCAGTAGTTGGGGGTGGCGACCTCGGTCGTGTCCGCGATGATTTGGTACAGCGTGCGCCCCGTTCCACCGATGATCTTCACCGGTAGCAGGAAGAGCGGGGCCCTGGCTTCGGCGCCGGTGGAGGTGTGATGGATCAGCGCGCCGAGCGTCAGATAGAGATTCGCGCTACCCGTCTCTTCGAGCAAAGTGCGTGCGGTGCGAGACAGATTCTTGAAGCGACGAACGTAGGTCTCGTGGGTGACAGCAGCATAGATCTGATGGTCGTCCGATAGGTAGGCGTGCAGGATTTCCGGGTCGATTTCGGCGGCGCGGCGTGCGCCCTGGAGCTGGTGGATCGACGACAGGTCGTCGTGTGGGACCAGGGCAATGGTAGTTCCCTCGTGAATGATGTCGTCCAGGACCGGCAGGCAGTCTCTGGGGACATTCAAATCGATGACTTGTGCCGACGGCTTGAGGTTGAGCAGCCGATTGCGCGTACTCAGATCGAGTAGAGCCCGCTTCCATTTGCGGACCCGAGCCGGAGCGTTGTCGGTGACATCGAGGACGTTTTCGTTTGCTGGTTCGCTGCGCAGTTCCGCGGGCAGCTCGAGGAGGACTGGGCCCACGGTCGTAGCCTCGGGTAAGCGGTCGAGCTCGATGTCATCCGTGCTCGGAAGCGGAAGCACGCCACTCTTTCTGGCGGCGGTGATACCGACAACACCCGCCAATTTTTCTGGCGTGCTGAAATGCCGGCGGCCCTGGCCGACCGCATTCTTGAAGGATCCGTTCGCCGACTCGTCGTAGTACACCGCTTCGACGGGTACGGCGACGCCGGATTCGACGAGGTTGACCAAGGCGTTCTGCTCGGTCAGTGAAGGGTGGGACAGGGACATTTCCTTGCTGAGGAAGCCGGCGAACGCGTGGTCGTCCAGCAACCACACCAGCGGGCGCAGCCCCGCGGCTTCCAGGCACGCCGCATAGGTCAGCGACAGGTCGATGCAAGTGCCGAAGCGCTGCTCCAAAACCTGTGCGCTGGTACGGATCTTCTGTCCGGTCGCCTCGAACGAGGCGGGGGGAGTGATGTAGCGAATGCGCTTGGCACGAAGCGTCTCGTAGATGGCTGCGGCGATGAATGCGGCGCGCTCCTCGCCCGCTTGGTAGCCGCTGATCGAGGAATCACCGGTACTCGATCGCAGCAGTTCGGCGGCGCCGTTGAGCACCGACTGCACCGATCGGGTGTTCGGCTGGACGAAGGCCGCCAGGGAATCGTAGAAGATGGGCGCGTTGAACCATTCGTTGTGGGCGAGGACTTTTATCGGAAGTGTGAGATGAACATCCTGGCCCCATATCCGGCTGACGGTAACGCTGACGCTCGCGGGGTGGCTTTCGTCCAGACCGCGAAGGTACGAGGTCTGCGGGGCGAAACCGGGGAAATCGTCCCAGAATACGTCTGCTCCATCGGCGAGCTCCCCATCATGCGTGCGGGTCCAGGCAGGCGCGAGTTCGGCGCCGTTGCCGTGCAATCGAACCGTCACCGTGACGTCGACTGCGGCTGACCCCGTCGTATTCGTGACGCGAACTCCGGCGATCAGCGGGACGTTGTTGTGGACGAGCGCAAGATTGATCGCGGGTTGGGTCAACACCTGCACCGTGAATCCCGAGTCAGCCGCCGTACTGTCCTCCCACAGCTGCGTGTGCGTCACATCTTCCTCCGCGTACGTCGAACTCATTCCACCCGGGTCGGGCAGGGTGGCCCCCTGGTCGAGCACTGATCTTCTCATCGGCGCTCGATAAGCAATCGTGACATGTGCGGCACGAAGAGATGGTTATTGTCGACGCTGGTATCAGCAACAAATGCCAAAGTAATGATCAGTTTTCACGTTCCGCCGACGGCCTAGCCTTCAAGTTCGCCCGAAAGCTGCTGATCAGCAGCGACTTTCCCCGATCCTCCCAATCCGAACCGGATCACGCCCGGCCGCCAGGCCGAGCGAGAACCGAGGTCGAGTTCAGTCGAGGGGCAACGCCTTACAACTCGGCAGGAGCCTTCCGGTACCACCCTGCGATCACACCAACCAGGTGAACGATGTTCTGGGTCCGCATAATCGGGGCCGATGCATTCGGCTCGAAGTCGACATCGGCTGCTGTGGTACGCCAAAGACTGGTTTCGGTGACCGGTGCCGCCATGTGGGGGTCGAGGCGCTTGAAGAACTCGGTGATGTCGCCGAATTCGGCGGGTGAATCACTGTTGCGCAGTTCCCGGAACACCCCACCCAGTACCCGCCACATACCGACTGATCCGAGCAGCGAAGTGCGGCGCAGCTGCTGCGAGAGCGATTCACCGGCGCCGCGCGCCGCCCCCGGGTCCTCTTCGGTGATGGCCGCGAGATCGGTGAATGAGATGGACATGGCGTCGAGGAAGTCCTTGACTTGTTCGATGACCTCGCCGTCGGTCAGCGTCTGCTCGGCCTTCTTGCTGATCCGGCCACCGGCACCGGCAACCACCGCGCGGGTGATGTCGGCGACGTGCTTGGCGCCCATCAGGTTCGGGTTCTTCAGGGTCATCCGGTCCTGTTCGGCATCGACGCGGCCCTTCAACAGCGGGTGGTCGATGACGTCGGACAGCGTGCGGTTGGCGACCTTGTAGTTGTCGAACCGGGCCCGAACTGCACTGCTGATGCCCTTGGCATTGTCGGCGACATCGACGAACATCTGTTGGGCTTTGATCGGATCAGGTTCGACATAGATGTCGATGCCGACGTATTCCTGCTTCAGACGATTCATCTGCCGCACCAGCTTGTCGCGCTCGGCCTGGAGTTTGGCGGCCCGGTCGACGCTGACCTTGCGGGCAAGTTCACGGTCGATAACGGAGATGCCGTCGGTGATGCGCTGCTTCTCGATCGAGACGCCGAGGACCCGGTGCTGCCCATCGATGGTCCGCAGGGTGGCGATGCCGCCGATCGCCCACGGCACGGTGAGGTAGCCGACCCGGCCCTCTTCATCGGCCTTGGTGAAGACGCAGCCACCACCGTCCCGCGCGAGCAGCGTTGGCGCGACCCAGTCCTGCTTGGCGTCGAGGTACTGACCGAACTGTTTGGCGTGCAGGCGATCTACCTTGCGGTTATCCTTGTCGACGTTGTTCGGATCGGGCACCGGCAGGATCGTCGGCAGGTCGAGCAGCGGAACACGGGTGGAGTACACGTCGCGCCCTCCCTGGATCGTTTTCAGGGCCAGGTAGGTGCTGGAGTCCTGCGGTCTCGAGAGCAGGCGATGGTCGATGGAAATGGTCATGGCGTCTCCTCGGTGACGTTGGGTTGGTGGGTGGTCGACGCGGTTACGTGGGCTTCGAACACGCCGGTGTGAGCAAGCCAGCTCACCGCTGGCACTGGGACCACCAGATGGTGGCGCCGCGTCCGGCGTTCTTCAGTACGGCGTCGAAGTCGGCCTCGGTGAGACTGTTGCCGACCGAGTAGGAGTAGATGCGGCCGACTGTCTTGCCGTCGTAGGTCCGGTCTCCCGCTGCGACGGCGCCGCACTGTCCGCTGGCAAAGGTCAGCACGATGCGGCAGTCGTGCACTGGCGCACTCGATCCGGTGGCCGGCGGGATCCGACGGTCGCAGTTGGTGATCGCGACGTTCTTCGCCTCTTCAAGGTCCGGGTAGTCGTATGCGCTGTTCAGCAGGCCGTTGCTAGTGGACACCGCTACAGCCGTCCAGCGTGGTGCCTCGGCGTGGGCCGGACTGGCGGCTGCGGTGGCGCCGGCGATACAGGTCAGCAGGATTCCAGTGGTGATCGAGATTTTCATCAGCGCGACTTTCGTTGCAGTAGAAGTGATGTCGGATGGGAAACGTGCAGTAAGGAGGCGGACTCACATGATGGCGACGCGGGCGCCACCGGAGAACATCGAGTCGTGAAACTCGATCGCGGCAGGCGCGGTGCCTTCGGGGACGTCGAACGCGAGGATCACCGAGATCTTGTTGCCGGGGTTGATCTCCGACATCAGGTGATCGTTAAGGTTCATCTCGGCGCGGGTGTCGTTGCCGAATAAGCGCCCGGAGTCGTCGACGAGCTTCTGGTTGTCGCCGAAGTAGGTCTGCGGTCTGTCGGCGGTGTTGGTGACGTCGATGTACACCAGGATGTATTCGCCCTGGGCCTGCTGCCTCGAAAACTGGTTGTCGCCCACGGTCTTGACTGGCGCATCTACCTGGGTGACGACAAAGCTGAACTTGCCGTCTCGCACTGTGGCACCGACGGGCGCGGCGACCGTGCGCTCGTCGTCTTGTTTCGCCACTTCATGTGCGGCACTACCGATCAGCAAGGCACAGCCGCCGAACATCAGGACGATGCATGCGAAGAAGCCGCCCAGCACCCAGGGCCAGATGCGCCGCTTCTGCTGGGGCGGGCACGGGTAGAACGGCGCCTGCGGCTGGCTGGTGGAAGGCTGCTGAGGTCCCTGTGGGTTGGACATGATGGTCGTGATTCCTTCGGGTTGTGGTGAATTCAGGCAGCACCGCTGGCGAGGATGTCGGTGACCGAGACCGTGAGCTGGTCGTTCGGTCCGGTGGTACCGATGCTTTCCTCGTCGGCGATCCGGTAGCTGACCTTGTCGGCGGAATCGCCGCGGGTGAACGTGAAGTTGTTGATCTTCGGACCGTCCTCACCGCCACGGATCTCGTAGATCACCGTCCACTTCTTTCCAGCCGGGATCTCCTGTTGGAACAGGAACTTCGGGTCGACGTGGACCTTGACATTGCACCCGGCCGAGCCGAAGCAGCTCTTCTTGACAGTCGTCAGGGACAGCAAGATCTGGTCGGGTGTCGGCTGGAATACCGGCTTCGGTGCAGCGGTGGTCGTCGTAGATTGGACCGACCGTGTCGTGGATGGCGTTGTCGCCGTGCGGTCGTTGTCGGCATCGCACGCCGACAATGTCGCCATCAGCAGAGCGATGGTGGCGACCGACGGCCCAATTGTGGTGCGGCGCAGGTGCGCTGACCGAGTGCGTCGAGTCCAGGCGAGGCTGGAACCGCGATATCCGAACATTTGCGATTTCCTCCAATTTTCTGCCACAGGGGCTTGCGATGGTTGATTCCGATGTCGCACAGCCGGTTCCGGCGCAGGTGTCATCGGCACTGAAGGGGGCAGTGCTGGCGATGCGTGGGTTCGAAGGTGTGGAATTTTGCGGCGACCCCGTTGGGTGCCGACCATGTGTGTTGCGAGAAGCTGTTTCCCGCAACCGCAGATCTGTGTCTGCCGAAGCTCGTCGAGGCGGTTTCTGGTCACCCCGTGGTGTTGTGGTGACTATCCTGACACGAGAGTGGCGATTTTCGCAACTATTCAGGTAGTGGCGGCCCGGATTCGATCGCCGCCGGTCGCAAGTTCCAGGTCAGAAGGCGCTGATGGTCTGGCAACGTCGTCCGCTTGCTCCATGGGATGCCCCAGCGGGGGTCCGTTAGGATGCGCGTCATGAGTGATGGGGGGACGTCGGCCTCTGGCCTCAATCTTTCGGTAGTACCCGAGGAGGTGCGTGAGGTCGGCGGGTATGTCTACGAGTTGGCCGAGGCACTGCGAACCGCTCGGGGCTCCGTCGCCGAAAACGTCGCTTCATTGACCGATGGCAGCTGGACCGGCGATGCGGCTGCGGAGTTCTCCGAGGGGTGGACCGACGTCCGTGACGGTGGATCCCAGATCATGACCGCGTTGACCGAAATGGCGGAAAAGTTAGGCATCACTGCCGACACTTACCAGGCCCGCGACGAGAGCAACGCCGCCGTGCTGAACACCTCGAGTTTGGATCTGCCATGAGCTCTGAGTTCTCGGTCGATCTGGATCATCTCGATGAGATCGTTGCCCGACTGTCGGGCCTGGCCGGGTTCATCAGCGACCATCTCGACGAGATCGATAACAGGGTTGCCACTGTGGTTGGCGGTGGATGGGAAGGCGTTGCCGCCCAGGCATATTCCGAGGCCCACACCCAATGGGTCACTGGCGCACGCGAATTCGTCGAGGGTGTGCGTGACATGAGTGATGCCGCCAAAGTGGCGCATGCGCGCTACACCCGCGCTGTCGATACCAACTACAAGATGTTCAATCAGGCATGAACCGCCATGGGTGAACTGGTTATCAACTGGCAGATCTATTACGACGCTGCCAAGAAGTGTCACGCCCTTGCCGCGGACTTGCGCACGGCCGACAAGCCGGTCCACGATGCCGTCAAGGGTGAATGTGCGGGGATGGCCGGCGACACGGCGGGCTGCGGGCAGTGGGGCAAAGCCTACGACGACGCCGCCCGAGCCACGATGCAGACCTGCACGAATCTGGCGGACGCACTCACCAACATGGGGTACATGCTCTCCGCCGCCGGATACAACTGGGCATCGAGCAACAACTCCAAACCGATGCCAGATCTTCCCTCCGTGACAGCGATGTCGGAGCACAAGGTGTCGATCCCGACCTCGGTGGGCAACAACGGCGACGGCATCCTCGAAGGAAATGACAGCATCCCGGGCTTCTACGACGCTCTCGTCGGGAAGATCCAGGAGGAGTTCGGAAGCAAGCTGCCCAACGGGAACAAGGACAAGCTCGCCAAAGCGGCATCCACGTGGAAGACGTTCGCCGAGCACACCACCATCACAGGTGCCGCAGGCCGGGTCACCGAGATCAGCAACCTGTTCAGCGATATCAAGGACACGAGCGGCGGCCTTGATGGTCTGCTCGGCTACCTCACTCACCACACTGAACGGCTCCGCGACGCAGTTGGCCGCCGCCTCGGTCAACCTCGCCGCTCCCGTCGGCGCATACAGCAGCGCCACCTCCGAGGTCCGCGACAAGTTCAAGGAAGCGGTCACCAATGCGCTGATCGCCGCAGGAGCGACTGTCGTCATCGGCGTCGCGGCCTCCTGGATCACCGCCGCCCTCAGCAATGTCGCCGCCGGTGCGGGTGTCGTAGTGATCGCCGGAAACACCGACAGAGTGCTCAAAGGTGTTTACGACACCAGCAGGCTCATCAGGATCATCGGCACCGCGGCAGCGGTCGCGGGCACCACAGCCGCCGTGGCAACCGCATTCGACAAAGTCCCCGACCTCACCGGGGAAGCCGTCAAACTCGCCGCCATCATCGCTATGAAGGTGTTCATCGACGAGGACGACATCCCCTACGACCAGCTCACGCCGGCACCGGCGATACCGCTGGGAGGGTTGACAGACGCATCGGAAGAATACATCCGAGCCAAACATGTCGAGGGTGGAGAGCAAGCAACAAACAGAAAGAGCACCTTCAACGGAGGCGCCGATCTGGATGCGCTCGCGGATGCCGCCGAGGGAACTCCCGCACGAGGCCCTAACAAATACGGCAATTATGAGCGAATCGTCGACGCTGGCGAAAACATCGGCAACCTTTCGAAGGAAGCCGGTGGCGCGGCAACAACCCGATACAAAGTCATCACCGACAAGTACGGCACCGTCATAAACATGTTCCCAGTGAAGTAGGAGCAAAATTGGGCATCGACGTCAGCATCCAAAATATGGTCCATCGTCAGGTGGAGCCGGTCGACATATCCAGCAAGGCGATTACTGAAATCATCGAACGCGCACCAGCTGGCTCGATGCTCGATGCAATCCACCTCCATGCCGACACCATGTTCAACTCATACCAACTTCAATATCTGCTGAACGAGCTGTCAGCTCTGCCAACACACGACGATAACGAGCGGAAAGCCGTCCAGGCACTGCGGGCTGCCGCTCAATCTGCGATCCGACAGCACGGGTACCTGTGGTTCAGCGGGGACTGAACCCTGATTGAATCGCGGCGCAAGTTCCGGGTCAGAAAGAGCCGGCCACGACCGGTTCGTACAGCTCCTCTTGGACCGCGAAAAGTTGCCGCTCAACGGCCTCGGCAAGGTTGGGGTTATCGAGGAACAGGCCGAACTCGACATTGCGATGCTCGGCGCTGCGCGAGAAGTTGGCGCTGGTCACCAGCAGGAAACGGTGGTCAATGACCAGGAGTTTCGCGTGATTGCGAACATATTCGCCACCGTAGACGGTCGTACGGTAGACGGCTGCGGGCCACAGGTGGGCGGCCACTTCGGTGGTGGTCGGCGACCAGGACTGCGGCTGCTGGTCGGCCGCACGGGCGTCCAGGTAAACCCGGACGCTCACCCCCGGTCGGCGTGCGGCCTGCCGCAATGCCGTCCAGAACCCCGACGAGCGCTGAAAGTTGAAGGTCGAGCAGATGATCGACTGCCGGGCACCGTCCACCAACCGCGTCACTTCGCTGGTGAGCCGACCGGATCGCGCCAACTGCCCAGGCAATGTCCACAGTGGATCGACCGTCGGCCGGCGCGACCGAGCGCCTTCGATCGCCCGCAGCACCGGAACCGCGGCTTGCGGGCCCAGTGCCTCGAGCAGCGGTTCGACGGCCTGCCGCTGGTTGTTTGCGATCGATCGCAACGCCGAGCTGATCGAGTTGCCACCTGCCAGCCGGTCCGCCAGGTTCTCGGCCTCGATGCCGGTCAGCAGTTCACCGAGGGCACGGGCGGCCTCAGCCGGGGAGCTGGAAGAAACCAAGGCGGCTCCCCGGCAGGTCGATCAGGAAGCGGCGGTCGAGGAAGCGGTTTGCTCGCTCGCACGAGGTTTCCGAGGCCATGGCGCAGCAATGGCACGCGGCGCCGTGCAGGAAATCCTCCGGCGGCTTCGGGGTGCGTCTGGCGCAGATCGGGTCCGACGAGCAGCGCTGGGCACGTCGCAGCGCGCCGATGACGATCTCGTGCAGGCGTTCTTCCCGGCTCAATTCGACCAAGCCGCCGAGGGTTCCGTCACTGTCGGAGGCGGTGGTGCAGATCAGTACCCCGGCAGCGGGTTCGCGTCCCTCGTCGGTTGCTTGCCAGGCGTAGAGCCGCTCGCTGAGGCTGGCCGCATTGTAGCCGCAGGTCATCGCCATCTCGCGAATGAGGATGTGCGCGAAGGTGTGCAGCAGCCAATATCGGGGCGGTCGCATCCGATCGCTGGCCTTGATGCCCTCCGCGGCGGTGTCCGAGTGGCGATTGTCGAAATTTCGCTTGTGTGCGGCGCATAACGCATCCCACAGACCGGAATTCTCAGTCCGCCGTTCCCACGCAGCCACTGCCCCCTCGTCGAATTGTAGGAAGATACCTTCGCCGCGGTCCTCTGCGGCGACGGTCCAGGTGGGTCGCGGGTCGCGCGCCAGCGGAACCATCCGATGCGGCAAGTCATCGACCCGGTCGATCTCGTCGATTCGGGTGAAGCCGATCAGAGCGTTTACCTTGCGCAGCGATTCCACTGCCAGCACTCGATCGATCTGCGGTGGGAGTGCCTGGTGTTTGTTCCGAGTGGACAGCGTCAGGCCACTCTGCTCGTCCTGGTGGCGGTCGCCCAGGGGATTGGTTTGCAGGTAGCGCCATTCCGGCACCAGCAGGTCGATCGGGTCCCACTTCTGTTGCTGCTGGTCGGCGGCGGGTTCTTCGGGGGGTGCCAGCGCGAGGTCCATCAGCTCCACCAAACGCGCATCGCTGTATCCAGTGACGTCGATGTTCTTGTCCGCCAAGGCATCCCGGGCAAAATCGAGATGCTGGGCGTATCGCGTCAGCCTGTCGCCGAGAGCGTTGCGAATGCGGCTGGCGACCTCCGCGTCCAGCATCTCCGCTTTTTCCGGCATCACGATCACCGACTGGGTGGCCGGGAACCACAGATTCGACGCACCGACCAGGATCAGCCGGACTTCGTTGTCGCACGGATAGAACGCGTCGAGATGGGGGTGCCGGCCTCGGCAGCGCGGTAGTTTTTCCTTCGCCGCCTCCCCCTGTGCCTCGTTCATCGCCCGGGACAAACCGCATGCGCCGCATGTGATGGTGGCGACGGCGCCCTTACCGAACGAACGGTCGCTCATGGTCAGCGGTGCGGCCCCCAGGACCGCCTGTGTACAAGGTCGGCCCCGATGCACCCACAGCTCGTACGGGAATTCGTCGACGTGCCCGTGTGCACACGCGAGCAGGTAACGCGCAGGTACTGCCGGATGGGTGCCGACTTTCTTGTGAGCACCCTTGCGACCTCGGCACTTGTGTTCGAACTGGGCCAGATCGGTACGGAACGGGTGCGTGTTCTTGTAGCCGAAATGCCCGAGCGGAGCCAGCTTGTCGCAACTGGTGCAGCGCAGCCACTGCGGAAAGATCCGCGCGGGAACGCCGAGGGTGTTTTCTTCCGTGCCGAAGTTGCTCTTACTGGCCTCCCGTGGGAATGGCCGCAGTTCGATGTCACGGTGCGCGCCCTTGATCAACCGCCGCACGACGGCACGCAGTCGTGGCGCGTGGATAGTGGGGGGAGTACCCGTGCCCTTCGCCCAGATCCGATTCCATTCATCGAGGCCGGTCGGCATGATCGTGAAGTTCGGCAGGTCCATGACCGAGCCGGGGCCGTACGTGTAGATCAGCGAAGAGGGGCGGGCGGAACCGACTTTGGCACGGTTCTTCTGGATGCCTTTCTCCTCTGCCGATGCGGCATCACCCAACGGGTCGACCTGTTGGGTGGTGTCGTGGATCGGTGCCGCGGTATCGGTTTCGACGGTCATCTCCTGCGCTCCTAGTCCTGTGCCTCAGGCATTTCCCAGCGCGGCGCGGCCGCGGGAATCACGTATTCGAGCCGCTCCGCGAGCGGGCTGACCAGCAGGTTGATCTCAGGCTGTACCTCACGCATCGAATTCGCGACCTCGAACGGCGGCAAACGACGTGTGCCGCGCAACTCGTTCGCCCGATCCGGACTGATCAACAGAGTCTCGATGCTGTCGGTCCCCTTGTCGTAGCTGAGGGTCTTGCCGCTGGCGAGGGCTTCGGCGCGATATCTAGTCCACCGGTCCAGCCGGTTGCCGAGCAGGTCTGCGGCACTCTGTGCCGCCTTCTCGTCTCGCGCGGCCCGCTTCATACGCTCGACGAGCAGTTCGATGAGGTCCTTGACGAACCCGTACTCGTCGTCGATCTTCCCGGCGCCGTTGTCCGGCGATAATCCGTTCTTGCGCACGGCATCCCGAACCCGGGCCGCGCTGATCAGAACACCGTCGATACCGCGCGCCATCGCGGTGCTCGAATACGGCGTCACCGACAACGCCTCGACCTGGGAATAGAACGTTTCGTGATATTGGCGGAACTGTTCGAAATGCGCGAGGTCGCGGGGCCGCGCCCAGTTACCCAGTGTGACAACCAATCCGGGCCGATCGGGGTCTCGGCCGACTCGGGAGGACGCCTGAATGTATTCGGCGGTGTTTTTCGGCTGGCCGACGATCAGCATCAGCCCGAGCCGGGTCACGTCGACACCGACCTGCAGCATCGAGGTCGCCAGCACCGCATCGTACGGTACGGCGTCGCGTTTGGCGCCCTTCGCGCCGGTAGCGTCGAGCGCCGGGTCGAACGAAACAGCCATGGTGTCAAGAACTTTGGTGATGTCGGCGCTGCCGACCCGGGCGGTGAGCTCGGCGGTCCGCAGTTCGTCGAAGCCGGTGCCGAACCGGCGTGGTAGCCGCGACCACGGCCGGCCCTTGCGCAGCATCGTCTGGACATCGTCACCGAGGTAGCGGGCCATACCGGCCAATTCGCGGGTGGCGTTGAAGTAGCCGACCAGCGTCATATACGGGTCGGCGCAGCTCCCGGACCGATCCAGCAGCAACTGTCCTGCGGCCATGAGCACTTCGGCAATCCGGATCTCCGCGGTGGTGACACGCACACCGGTCGTGCTGATGCCCAGGTACCGGCGGCCGGGCGTGGCTTCGGATACCAGTTCTTCCTTGGAGAAGAAGGTGTCGCCGGCATCCAGCACCTGCGGCGGGAAGATGGTGACGTCCCGCCCGTACAGCTTGCCGACCTGGTCGGCGGCCCGGAACGCGGTCGCCGTCGAGGCGACCAGCAGCGGCCGCACCGGTGCACCGGCCGGTGTCTTCCAGGCGGTGATTACATCGATCGCGGCCTCGAACAGACCGACGGTGGTGCCCAACGCGCCGGTGATCAGGTGCAGCTCGTCCTGGATGACCAGATCCGGCGGCCGAAGCCGGCCGACCGGCCGCCGGGCCGCAGCGGGCTGACCGGCCTTGGCGTTGTGCCGGTTGCCGTCCTGCAGGGCGCAGTACTTGTAATCGGGGTGCACGTAACCGTGCCGGTCGCAGCGTTCGGACACGTAGCCGAACAGGGCCGCCGCCTCACCTTCGCGCGCGAGCCGGGCGAATTTGTCAACGGTGGCGATGACGAATGCCGGTGCGAGCCGGTAGATCTCCTCGTCGACGGTGAGCACGGGCAGTCCGTCGTCGACGGCTCCGCCTTGGGAGAACGGGCATTCGGCGAGGTCGTCGCTGCAATACGCCCGCACCCGGCGTTGCGTCTCAGAGGTTTTCACGTCGCCGGCGTCGATCCGGTTACCGCACCACGGGCAGCGCTGGATCTGCAACACAGTGAGCCGGTGCCCGCGGCCCTCATTGATGTTCTTCAGCTGATCGCGGGCTTCTTCGAACCATTTCGGGCTGACCTGGGTGCCCACCCATAGCCCGATCCGGAACGGCTCTGCACCCCAGGTGTTTTCGTCGCTGCGGCGTTCCATTTCGGCGGCGCACACCAGCGCGGTGGCGCGCTGGAACTGCTGGGCGGTCAGCAGTCGCAGCGTGTAGCGCATCAGCACGGCAACACCGGACATGCCGTTCAACGGCCCGTCGGCGCTGTCGACGATGCCCTGCCGCCGCCGCACCGCGAATGTGTAGGCGGCCAGGCCCAGGTAGGCCTCGGTCTTACCGCCACCGGTCGGGAAGAAGAGCAGTTGCGCCTGCGCCAGGCTGCTGTTGGTCGCGGACCCGGACCGCTGTTGCGCGGTGGGGTCGGTCAGCATCGGCAGCTGCATGAGGATGAACGCCAGCTGGAAGGTGCGCCACGAATGCGCCTTGTCCTTCCTTTCGGCCAGGATCGCTGCGCGCGCCTCGTCGATGCTCTCGTCCCGGTGTTCCTTCTTCGCGCGGCGTTCGGCGATCTGGCTGTGGATACGCTGCGCGGCCATCACCCGGTTCATGAAGCCGAAGCACTGCACAGCGATGTCATCGGTGAGCAGGTGGAACAGGCCATCGGCCAACTGCTGGTGGACTTTCCGAGCGTCGGCCACAGCTTCGAACGCAACCTTTTGCAGGTGCGGCGGCAACTGCTTGGCCCGCTGCTCCTCGCCGTCCAGCCACACCGCGTAACCGGACACGATCGGCTGTAGCCCGGCCCGCAACTCTTCCTTCGTGGCCGAGCCGAGCCGCACCATGTCGAGCAGCGCATCCACTTCGCCGGCGGTGGTCTGCGGGGTTTCGCTGACCGGCAGCCATGTGGTCCAGACCTTGCGGGCTCGCGGGGAACGGGTCGCGGTGTCCCACTGGTCCTTGTCCCAGGTGTCGACCTGCCAGTCGACGGAACACGTACGGCCGACCGCGTATTCGAGGTGCTTGCGGTACTGCAGGTTCAGGCGGGCGCGTTCGTCGTCCGACTCGTGGACGACCTCGGTCAGCGGGTCGGAAGCCGGCAGGAACACATCGGCGCCACCCGCCTCGACCTCCAATTTCGTCTGGTACAGCCAGGCTTCGGTGGGGATGTGCCGACCGGTCTCCCGATCGTTGCACAACGCCACCTCCACCAGCAAGCGATCCTTGTCCTGGTAGCTATCGAGACGCAGCACCACGGTGTCTCGCAGCGACTTCTCCATAGTCTCGCCCGGGTGCAGGTCGGCGACCTGGATCTCGGCCGGGAAAACGAATGGGGTGCGCTGGAACCGTGGGGTCTTCCGCGAACCCTGCTGCTCGGCGTCCTGCTCGTACTCACCGCGCGGGACGCCCTTGTACTGCCCCCAGGACGCGGTCACGGTGAAGGTATCCAGGTCGGCCGGGATCTGGAACCGCAACCCCATCGACGCGGGAATCACCAAGCCGCGCTTGGGCGCCGCATCCTCCGACTCGTTCGAACCGGAATCCTCATCGCCCGCCGTGCTGCTGTCGTCCACCGCCGTCACCGGGACACCACGGTTCTGCTGGGCGTCCACGTCGTCACCGACATCGGTGTCGGGTTCGTTGGTGTCCTCATCGATCGGGACACCGGAGTCGGTAATGCGGACCGGGGCGATTCGGCCGATCAAGTACGCCTGGTCGGGGGTAGTTTCGAGGATCTCGTTATCGCCGTTGGCGGGGCCGAGGAGTTCGCGGTCCAGGATGTCGACGAGATTTTCGCGGGCGGTGTAGGAGCGGGAATCGGGGGTATAAGTGAGCTCGTATTTGCTCGCAGTGGACGGGCTTTCCACCGTCAGGTCATCTATTGCGTTGGTCACTGTTCCCCCTCCAGATCAGGGACATGTGGTGGGGCGATCGCACCTGGTCGGCGACCGGAGCGCCGAGAAGATTGGCCGGAGATTGTCCATACTGCTCGGTCACTCTTCCTCCTCGAAATCGCCGTCGGGCAATTCAGGTAGCTCACCCTGTTTGGCTGCGCGGCGGCCATTCTCCTCCAGGAGACGGTCAATGATCTCAGCCCTAGCCGTCGGGCAAACGGTCCAACGCTGCACTCTACGATAGGTGAAGAAATTGTGGTCGAGTTCTAAGTTCGTCCAACCGTACGCCGCGCAAACTTCTGCGTCCAATTTAGCATGCAGATTTCGAAGCTGATCAATATCCGAGTCGCAGCCTAAACTAACGAGTGGGTCGTTTATTAAATTGTACAGATCGGTCAGCCCCAGCCTGCGCGCCGTCATGATCTTTCTTCGAGCGGCGCTAAATGTCCTTCCGAGCTCCATTAGTCGCTCGGTCATAGATGGTCGCGGAAAGGTTTCAAAGACACTAGATGGCGTATATCTTGTGGAATTATGTCCGAGCGTCGAACCGTAAGTAACCGCCCATATCTGATGGACGGATGAACAAAGCACTGCCTCGTCTGCATAAGAGTCTGTTGCGAATACGACAGTCGCATCGCTCGGCAACAGGCTGGATGTCACCCTCAATGGCATTACTGCCTTGCTGTGCCTAACTATGACCAGAATTTCATCGAGACTCGCGATGGCAGTCTGCATAGCAGGTCTAGTTCGATGAAACTGCCACCACGGGGTTCGGCGGACCTCTTCTGATTTAGTCTTGCGTTCAGGCTCAACCTCCTGCAGCGCTCGACTGTACGGCAGGTGATACGACTTTGCTACCTGCTCGGAAGCTGTCCCAAAGTTGATAATCCAGCGAGACGGCGAGCTGTCCGGTCGAGAGCTTAGGTCCTCGCCGTTCAAGAATGGATACAATACTTCCGAGTTTCTCTCGTCGCTCCGAATCCATGCGCCCGCCTCTCCTGGCGATATTATGAACCCCGCGCCGTAGGGCTCCACCCCTTTAAATGCGATACCGATATTCTCCGCTAGTCTAAGTGGAAGTTGTTTGTTTCTGCCTGCAGGCTCAAGCTGTGTAGATATTCTAGGTACGACCACACCATCGGCTACGCGAAGCACTTCGGTTGATATAGGACGATTCGTTCCCCAAACTGCCGAATACTCGGTCTTGGCATGCACTGTCGGCCAGCGTTCGCTCTGAACTGACCTCAAAATGGTGAACCCCGCCGCGTTCATCTGGTCCAGTCCAACTTCCCGAGTCTTACCCTGAGCAACCGAATCAGTGGCGATTAGGCCGATAACTCCACTTCGCCCAACGAGCGTGTGGGCACGAAGAAAGAAGTATGCAACGAGGTCTGCCTTTCCCTTCTTTCCGCCCGCAATTACATCGACAAGCCATGAGCGCATGTTCGATCCGAATGCATCGGCTTGTTTATATTCGCCGAGGAATGGCGGGTTCCCGATAATCGCATCGAATCCCCCCTTTATCATGACGTCGGGAACGGCAAGAATCCAGTGGAGTGGTTTCCATCGCGTGTAGTCGGTGACCACAGTCGGGGTAAGTCCTTCGTCCAGAATCCGAGTCAGCATCGCTGTGTCGCCGGACTCACCATTGACGGGATACGCGTCGGCGACCGCGACACCCAGATTCTCGTAAGCGGCGGTCAATGCACGACCGCGTTTGCCACCATGGATCAGGCCAGCGGCGACGACTCCGTCGGCGATAGTGCGCAGCTGTCCGACGAGGTTCTGATAATCCTTCCACTGTCGGCGTTTGGTGGTCGTCGCGCGTTGCGGATCCCGATCGTCGACCTCCGACGCCAGCGAGCGGCGCAACTGTGCCGCCGCTGCCAGGGTCCCATCCACGTCGATGTCGAACAGTGAGTCATGCAACTGACCTGCGACCTGGTGAGGGTAGACGTGCCGCGCCTTCAACTGCCGGACATCGGTAAGCCCGAGCAGCGAATTACCGTGCAGTACTTTGTCATCCACGAAAGAGAACGGCAGCTTCGGATCCAGTGACACCAGCCACAACGACAGCTTGCACATCTCCACCGCCATCGCGTTGATGTCGGCCCCGTACAAGCAGTGCGCCACCACCTCACGGAGGGCGTGCAGCTGGATCTCATACGGTGTCCCGACGACGCTCCGGTCCTGCTGCCATGCCTCGACCAGTCGCGCCGCGAGATAGCGTGCTGCGGCTACGAGAAATGCTCCTGAGCCGCAAGCGATATCGGCGATCTTGAGATCGAGGATCGCTTCCGGCCGAATCAGCTTCCACTCACCCTGATCGGCAGTCTGATGCGGTCCTGGCGAATACACCAGCGGTTCCAGCGCGTACCGCACCACTTCTTCCGCCAGTGACCGCGGCGTGTAATGCGCGCCGGCGGATGCCCGGGAGGCCGTCTCCACCACCACCACGCCACCGGGCAACACCACGTACGGCTTGTTCCGCAGGTCGCGCCGGATGATGCCGATGAACGGCCGGAGCCGGTTTCGTAGCTCCTCGTGCCGGGCTACCGACAGCAACGCCCGCTCGGCGTCCTCCACCTCACCCGCGCCACGAATCGTCTTGGCGAGAACAGTTTTCGAGACGGCCTTCGCGGCGGGCTGGTCCTTCTTCGCCCACGCGATGATCGCGTCGGCCAGCTTCGCCGGATCGGAATGCCGCGTCGCCAACTCCTCCAGCGTGGCAAGCGGAATCTCCGGCTCGGCCCCCTTGGCCCCGATCAGCCCGACCGTGATCTCCTCGACCGTTTCCGTCGAATACCCCAACAGGCCTTCGTAGATGTACCCGATCTGCTCGACGTCGATGTCGCGGAAGGAGATACGCCGCGCATCCTGTCCGCGTGGGGTCGCCACCTGCACCGACCGCAGCACCTCCAGCATCACCCGGTCGGAGACGCTGATCGCCAGCGCACCGGACGCGCTCAGAGCGGTGAGGAATCCGAACCGGTCCGGGTCGAACAGCGACCCACCGTAGGACGGGATGCGGATGTCCTCGAAGGAGGCGCCCCGGTACAGCGCGTTCGAGGTGGCGAGCAGCCGATGCCAGGTGTGGAAAGTGCCGTCGAGTGCTTCGCTGCCCTCCAGCTCCTTCCGCCGGTCCAGCTCGTCCAGTTGGTCGCTGAGGCCGTACCCGAGGGTGAACAGCTCACCCTGCGGCAGCAACCCACGCTCCTCGGCGAACAGCAGGAATACCACCCGCATCATCACCGTCACCGCCGCCTCGTACACCAAGGACTTCCGCTTTGGGAGCGGATCTTCCAGTCCCTCGAAGACTTCGGCCAGCGCCGCCTCGGACATGGCCTGCACCAGCAGTTCCACCGCCTGACGCACCTGCACACCGAGCGCCTCGGTGATCTCCTCGGCGGCGGCGACCGACTCCCCGAAGAGCTCGGTCAGCCGGTCCTCGGCCTTACCGCCGACCAGGCAGCGCCGCTGCAGCAGTTCGACGAACGCGTTGCGGGTCTGCGGCTCTTCGATCCACGTCTGCGCGTTGACGATGCCAGAGGCGACCATGGTGTCCGGGCGGGCGGACACAATTGCCCACCATCGACCGTCGGTGACCACACCGATGCGCACGTCGGAGGCACGCAGCAGCTCTTCCATCCGGTCGATCGCATTGGCCGCCCACCCGTCGTCGAGCGGATCCCGCAGCGACGACACCGGATCGGTGACCAGTACCAGCGCCCCGGTCATGTCACCGCGGACGAGTGCTCCGCTGGCGGTGACCGTGACCTGGTGGTTCGGGGACTTCACCGCGACAGCGCTGCCCGCGGTGTACATCTGCCCCCACCCGAGTACATCTCGCAGCACGGTGTCGACCCAGCTATCCCTGGCGGTTCGATACCGCTCCAGAACTGCCTCGTTCTCCCGGTCGGAATCCCATTCCTCCCAGGCCTTCTCGAATGCGGGCTTGGCCTCACGCAGAACGGCGAGTGCATCCGCGTTCATCGCGGGCATGCCGTTTTCCCAGACCCGCTTCAAGGCAGGGATCGACAGGAACGGACCGTCGGCGTCGACCAGCTCCAGCCACTCGCGGTGCAGGTCGGCCCCGGTGGAGCTGCTGCGGCGACGGGACTTCTTCGGTGCGGTGGTCATCGCTGCAGAGCTCCGGGTTCGGCGTCGGCGGGGGTCAGGGCGAACACGACGGCCGCCACCGACACGTAGGGCTTGATATCGGCGTAACGCTCACCGACGGCGGTGATTTCGCGCTGCTCTTCCTCATCGAGGTTGTCGCGGCGCTGCTGCATCACGTCGATATCGCGACGCAACTGCCTGCGCTGATCATCAGTGAAGAATTGAAGTTCCAGTTCGGCTTGCTGGTCGCGTAGCCGTTTCAGAGAGTCGTCCAGGTTGTGCCGGAACGCGGCGTAGATCTCGCGGGTGCGGCTTGCGTCCGCGGCGTGGCGCTCCTGCAGGGCCTTGGCCACGTCCTCCTGCTTGATCTCGGCGCGGCGGTTCATCGCATTCAGCAACCGGCTCTGCAGTCGCGAACCCTCGACATTCCACAGTTTGGCCAGCGTCGAACGAACCTGCGGGGAAGCCAGTTTCAGATCCATGTGGTCGAGCGTGGCCTCGAGCAGGTCCTCGACCTTCCGCTCGGCCATGTCGTTACCACGGATACGGATGCCGGTGAGAAACACCTCCTCGTGCAGCCGCAGGCCACCGCGGCCCACCAGCACCAGGCGCGACACTACTGCCACACACGACTGCGACAGATCCTCGACGACAACCGCGGTCACCCGGCTCACCTCCGAGCTGCCGCCGAGCAACTTGCTGCGCAGGATTCGCGCCGATCGCTGCACGAGACCGTGGCCGAGGTGCACGTGGACAAGGACGTCGCGGTTCTTCGCGATGCGGTCGTCGAAGGTCACCGGGCGCCAGATGCCGGGTGCGAGGTGGGTGTCCAGTCCACGCAGCGCCGGCTGCCATGCGTCACTCAGGCCGGGAATGTCGAAGACCTGGCCATTGCCGGGTTCGTTCGGAGGATCCAGGGAGTCCGGCTCCTCGATGTCGAAGATTTGCTCGATGTCGGGGTCGATCGTCTCGATCAGGGTCGGCTGTGCGGTCAGCTCCAAGGCGGTGTCGACCACGCGGCGCAGGTTCGCCGGGGTGATGTGCATTCGGTCCTTGGTTTCGGTGTAGCTGTTCGCCAACTCGGTGAGGCGCCGGTTCAGTTCCCGGCTGCCGGCCATCACGGTCGAGATAGCGGCGGCGCCGTCGTCGGGAGCTGACTTCTTACGCCCGCCACGCCTTTTCGCGACGGTCGGGCTGAAATGCTGCTGCACGTCGTCATCGATCACCTGGTTGACGGAACCGAGGTCGCTATGGACCGTGCCAACCTTCTCCGCGATGCGGCGCAGGAAGTCCTGGTCGGCACCGAATGTGCTGGACGTGCGGTCCGGTGCGAACTGGTAGATCAACGGCGTCTGCTGCTGACCGTAGCGATCGATGCGGCCGATGCGCTGCTCGAGCCTAGACGGGTTGAACGGGATGTCGTAGTTCACCAGCCGGTGGCATCGGGCCTGGAGATCGATGCCCTCACCCGCGGAGTCGGTGGCCAGGAGCACACGGACTAGTTCCTTGCTCGGGTCGGCGCTGAACCGCGCCCGGATTTTCTCCCGTTCTTCGGTGTCGGTGGAACCCTGGATCACCGCTAGACAGTCCTTGTAGCCGCGCTGTTCGAGCACGCCTTTGATCCACTCCAGGGTCGCGGCGTATTCGGTGAACACCACCACGCGCTCGTTGGACCAGAGCTTGCCGTCCGGTCGGCAGACGCTGTCGAGGAACTGCACGAGCGCTTTCAGCTTCGAGTCGGGGCGGTGCTCGAAACCGTTGCCCCAGTTGATCAGTCCGGTGATCTCCTGCGGTGTCGCGGCACTCAGCGGGTCCGATCCTTTGCTGCGGCGCAGCGCCGAGAATTCCGGCTGCTCGGTCTTGCCTTCTTCCTCGTCGGATTGACCGCTGCCGAGCACCTCCTGGTAGTACTCGTCGTCATCGTCGTCCATGGTCGGCAGGCGTCCCGAGGAACCGGCTTCTTCGTAGCGTTGCAGGGTGAGCGCGAACGACCAAGGGCTGGAGAGGAAACGCTTCTTCAACAGCATCGCGACGATGTCGCCGGAGCGGCCACGGCCATTGCGGCGGGCGCTCTCGGCAAGGATGCGGTCCAGCAGACTGAACCTGTCCTGCTCGTCGTCGTCGGGGGTGAAGGGGATGGGCTCCAGTTTGCGGGTCTTGAAGTTCTTCTCCGGGATGTCGGTCTTGAGCCGGCGGACCGCGACATCTTTCAGCGCGGTTTCGTCGAGGACTACTCCGCGGGTGAACCGGCGGCCGTCGATCATCTCCAGCAGCGCGGTGAACGACTCGGAATACCCGTTGTGCGGAGTCGCCGACAGGAACAGGCGGTGCTCACAGCGCTGGGCGAGTTCCCGCGTGGCGATCGTGCGGTTGCTGTCGACTGCGTAACCGCGTCGGCCGCCCACCGCGGTCGGGCTCGCCGGGGCGACATGGTGCGCCTCATCGACCACCAGCACATCGAAGGAGTACCGGCGGGCGGTGGACGCCTTGCCGGCCGAGGCGTACACCTCGCGCAGCATCTGCTGAGCGCGCAGCGACGGCAGCCACGCCATACTGACGATGACCCGCGGGAACAGCCGGAACGGGTTGGCATTGAGGCCGTGGCTGCGCCGGACCCGGCGAATCAGATCGCTGTTGACGATGGTGAAGTCCAGGCCGAACTTCTCCCGCATCTCGTCCTGCCATTTCAATGCCAGGCTGGGCGGGCAGACGATGATCACCGAGCGGGCGCGGTGCCGCAGCAGCAGTTCCTGCACCACCAGCCCGGCCTCGATGGTCTTGCCCAAGCCGACGTCGTCGGCGAGCAGCAGGTTTGTCCGGGCGGACTGCAGGGCGCGGCGCAGCGGCTCCAGCTGGTAGGCCTCGACGTTGGCGCCACTGCGGTAGGGGGACTGGAAAGCGTCGGCATCCGCGGAGGTGACCGCGCCCCAACGGACCGCGTCGACGAATGCTGCGAGGCGGTTGGGGTCGTCGAAGCTCTCCGCGCCGATCTGCTCCGGCAGGCCCTGGTCGGGGGCGACCGTGTGACCGACCTCGAGCTCCCACACCACCTCCAGCTCGTCGCCGAGCCGGTCTTCAGCCAGTGACTGCAACCCCACTACATGGGTCAGCCGGGGGTCGCCCTCGTCGGCGGGACTGCGGGGGAGACCTTGCTGCCGGACATCGGTAACCGCCCAGGTCGAACCGCGGACAGTGACGATCTGGCCCGGTTCCGGCACCGGCGGGAGTGTGCGCGGATCGGCAGCGGGGTGGTGTGGGCTCGCGATCGTCATCCTCGGTCAACCTTCCGTACTTCCAACTGCGCTCACTGGGGTGGCGGCCCAGCCGACCTCAACAATGCAGGTCGCTGAGTGAGTCGAACACGCCGGACACCATAGTGGACCGGTTTTTCGATTATCGCAAGCCATCTGGAGTACCATCCCCCTGTGTCGAGCATTCCAGATCGTGTCCGGGAGACAATCCAGGAGTCGGGTCTGAGCCAGCGTGAGTTCGGCCTGCAGATCGGGCTGGACGATTCGAAGCTGTCGAAATCCCTGCGCGGGACCCGTCGGTTCTCATCTGTCGATCTGGCGCGGATCGCCGAGCTGTGCAACGTCTCCGTCGACTGGCTGGTCACGGGCGAGGACACCCAGGTCGCTGTGGCGGCCCGAACGACCGGCGGCACCGCCGGAACCGCGCTCGAGATCGCCAAGCGCTACGGCACATTGCGTACCGATATGGCGAGTCTCGGATATACCCAGCCATGGAGCGGGTCATCGAACCTGTCCGAGGCCGGGTCATTTCAAGCGCAGGGCATTCGGCTGGCGGATGCTGCGTCGAAACGCTTAGCGGTGAAGGGGAGCTCCGTACTGCAGCCGGACTTGGCCGCGGCAATCGAATCGGCATTCGGCGTGGATGTTGCCGTGGTGGCACTCGATCAGGATTTCGACGGACTTGCGGTGTCCTACCCCGATGTCAAGCTGATCATCTTGGCTGCCAGCACAATTCCGGCGCGACAAAGGTTCACGCTCGCGCACGAGTTGGGTCATCTGCTGGCAGGCGACGATCAAGGCGTCCACCTGGACGAGGACGTTTTCAGCAAAGCGCAGAAGCGTGACGGTAGCGAGATCCGTGCGAATTCCTTTGCTGCGGCGTTTCTCATGCCTGAGGAAACATTGCGAGAGCGATTGATACCGGCGAAATTCAGTGAGGAATCTTTCGCCGGTCTCGCCTTCGAACTGATGGTGACACCGTCGGCTTTGGCATTCCGCTTGCTCGAGCTGCATTTGATCGATGCCGGCTTGTGCGACCGGTTCAAGCGCCTCACCGCGGCCAAGGCCGCGAACATCGTTGGGCGCGGTGTCGAGTTCGGTGAGCGTGTCGTAGCGGCCAGCACACCCCGGGCGCCTGGTCTGCTGGTCAGAGACACCTACGCGGCATACGACACGGGTGCCGCGACGCTACGTCCATATGCCAACCTGCTCGACATCAACGTCGAGCAGCTGAGAGAGTCGTTGGAGTCCGACAGAGGGGCCCAGCGGTAGTCGTGAGCGAGTTCCTATTTCTCGACAGCGCTGTTTTCGGCAACTTCGTGAGGGCGGATCGCCTGGATCTGTTGAAGTCGATTCTCGGCACCCGAGGCGTGTGGACTTCCGCTGTGGAATACGAGGTTTCGCGGACGCTGCCTGTCAAAGCTCAGGTCACCCTCAGCGGATACATGGGTGAACCTGTCGATATCGATGATCCGGCCGAGATCTGCGAAGTCCATCGACTGCGGCGCGTCGTGTTCGGCGGAGCCGAAACGCGGTCGCTGCAAAACCTCGGCGAAGCCGAGACCTGCTTCCTGCTCACCAAGCGCAAGGAGTTCGCCGGATCCAGGTGGATCACGGACAACCCGGAGGTGCTGCGGTACGCCCAACATCGTGGCGTTGCCACCGGTCAGACTCGCCAACTGATGTCCGAAGCGGTGCTCAACGGGGAGATCGCGCCGGACCAGGCACGCGACATCCTGATCAGGATGCGCAGCCGGAGCTGATCTTTCAGGCCGGCTGGCCTCTCATCTACACGGCCGGACTCGGGTGACTCGTCGATGCTAGCCTTGTTCGGTCTGGTGGCTGGGGCATAGCTGCCGGGCTGTGTTGGATCGGAGGCGCATCAGCGCCGGAAACGTCGGTTTTGCCGAGGGGGGTCGTGTGGCGAAACTGGTGATCGACAAGGACTTTCTGCTCGACCTCGGCGCGCTGGAAGCGTCCGTGCAGCGCAATGTGCGAGATGTTTTCGCCAAGTTCGCGGCGAGCACCCACACCGGACTGCACCTGGAGAAGCTCCGCACCGCCTGCAACAATCGATATCGATCTATTCGCATCAACCAGTCGATGCGCGGCATCGTGCTGGCGCCGGCTTCCGGCGATACGTATGTCCTGCTGAAGGTGCTTCCGCACGACGATGCTTATGCCTGGGCCGCCCGTCGCGATGTCTCGGTCAATCCCGCATTCGGTGTCGTCGAGATCTGGGATGGCGTCGGCGCCGCCGAAACCCTGGCCGCCTTGCCGGAATCGACACAGTCCGAGGCGACGCTGTTGTTCGCCGGATTCGACGACGCAGTGCTCCGCAGGCTGGGCATCGACGACCGGGTTCTGAAGGTCGCCCGATCTCTCACCGACAAGGTGCAGTTGGAGGCGGTGAAGGAGTTCCTGCCCGGTACCCAGTGGGAGGTCTTGTCCGGTCTCGCCGAGGGATTCACCCCGGACCAGGTCTGGGAACTGCTAGCTGCCGAGCTGACCGCCGAGCCGATCGACCCCGACGATCTGGACGCCGCCATCGCGCGCAGCGGCCACCGGCTGGTCACTGTCGACGGGCCTGAGGAATTGCTCGCAATTCTCGAGCGCCCGCTGGATTTCTGGCGTGTATACCTGCACCCCACCCAGCGAGCGATCGCCGATGCCGCCCACCGCGGTCCCGCCCGCGTGACAGGTGGCCCCGGAACCGGCAAGACGGTCGTCGCGCTGCACCGGGCCCATGCCCTTGCGAAGCGCAACGAGGGGCGTGTGCTGCTGACCACCTTCACCTCAACGCTGACCGATATTCTCCAAACCGGACTCAACCTGCTGATCGAGAATGAGCGCGTCCGACGGCGAATCGAGGTCGTAAACGTCGACAAGCTTGCCAACAAGATCTTCCGCGAGCATCGCAAACCGCCGCATATCCTGTCGTCGTCAGAGGAGCGGCAGATCTGGGCAGCGGTCGTCGAAGATCTGGAACTGCCTTTCACGCCCGGCTTCCTCGGCGACGAATGGCGAGAGGTAGTGCTGGCTCAGCGAATCCAATCAGCTGATCAGTATCTTGCTGCCAAGCGCCGCGGCCGCGGCAGGGCGATGAATGCGCAGGCGAAAGCCGGTGTTTGGCTGGCGATCTCGGACTTCGAGCGGCGACTCACCGAGACCAAGCAGTGGACCCATGAGACCATCTGCCGCGAAGCTGTCCGCATCATGGAGACGGTCGAAGATCCCATGTATCGACATGTCCTCGTCGACGAAGCGCAGGACCTCAGTCCTGATCAGTGGCGGCTACTGCGGGCCTGCGTGCTGCCCGGAGCCGACGATTTGTTCCTCGCCGGTGACACCCACCAGCGCATCTACCAGAACCGGGTGACTTTGAAGGACGTCGGGATCCACGTCGCCGGGCGGTCCACTCGGCTGACCGTCAACTACCGCACCACTGCGGAGATCCTCCGCTGGAGTTTGGAGCTGCTGCGGGGTGAGCGCATCGACGACATGGACGAGGGGCTGGACTCCATCGCCGGTTGCCGTTCCGACCTGCATGGACGCGATCCGGTCGTACGAGGATTCGACTCCCTCGAGGACGAACTGTCCAACCTGGTCGAGCTGGTGCATGGCTGGATCGAACATGGCGCCGCGCCCGACGAGATCGGAATCGCAATCCGCGCCAACGATCTCGGCGCCAAAGTTCGGGCAGCGCTGCGGCACGCCGACATTCCATTCATCGATCTGTCCACAGCGACCGCGGGTGGCGTCGGCGTCGGCACTATGCACCGGATGAAGGGACTCGAATTCCGTTACTTGGCGGTGCTGGGCGTCGGAGACACGCAGGTGCCTGCCCCTGCCGCAATCACCTCGGTGGCGGAAGACCCGCACGCCCATCAGCGCGACTTGCAGCGCGAACGCTGTCTGCTGTTCGTCGCCTGCACCCGCGCTCGCGAGGAACTGGTCGTAACGTGGCATGGCGCCCCGAGCGACCTACTTCCGGAAGTCCGAATCTAGAAAGGTCGTCGTGACTCGCCTGGCCAACCTGCTCGAACAGATCGACGCCGGCACTGTGCTCCTTCCAGAGTTCCAGCGCGGCTACGTGTGGAACCGCGACCAGGTTCGCGGGCTCCTACGCTCGCTGTACCTGGAGCACCCAGTGGGTGGTCTGCTGTTCTGGGAGACCGACTCCGACGACATCTCGTACCGGGGTGATTCCCGCACCGCCGCGGGGCCGCGACGGCTGCTGCTCGACGGACAGCAGCGGGTGACCACCATATACGGGGTCGTGCGAGGGACCCCGCCGCCGTTCTTCGAGGGCGACCCGAAGGCGTTCAGCGCGCTGCACTTCGATGTCGAAAACGAGGTGTTCGAGTTCTACTCGGCGGCGAAGATGAAAGACAACCCGTTCTGGGTTGACGTCACGGAGTTGTTCGAGCGTGGACCAATGGCATACCTCCGGCGATTCTCTCCCGACACCCATCCGCAAGTCGACGACGCGCAGCTCGTCGTCTACCTCGACCGGCTCAACAAGCTCCGGGAGATCACCAGGCTGTCGTTGAACGAGGAGAAGATCACCGACTCCGGCCGAACTGTCGATGATGTCGTCGAAATCTTCAACCGCGTGAACTCGGGCGGCACGAAGCTGTCGAAAGGCGACCTGGCCCTGGCGAGTCTGTGCGCGCGGCGGCCCGAAGCGCGGCAAGAACTCCGCGCGAACCTGGACCGATGGAACCAGCTGGGATACGGCTTCAGCCTGGATTGGCTGCTGCGCAACGTCACCGCCGTCGCGAGTGGACGCTCGGTGTTCGACGCGCTCGGCAAAGTGACACCAGAGGATTTCGAGCGTGCGCTGCGGTCCGCTGCCAGGCATATCGACACCTTCCTCGATGCGGTCTCTACCCGCCTCGGACTAGACCATGCCCAGGTGCTGATGGCGCCGGCCGCGCTGCACGTAGCGTCCCGACTGCTCGAGCTCAACGGTGGCCGGTTCGACAACGATGCCCACCGTGATCGTGTCCTCTACTGGTACATCCACGCCGCGCTGTGGGGCCGGTACACCGGTTCGGCAGAGACCGCGCTACAACAGGATTACGAGGCCGCCACTCGGGGCGGCGTCGACGCCCTCATCAAGAATCTAGAGCGCACCCGCGGTGGCAAACTCACCATTCGCCCCGATGACTTCACCGGCACCAATCGTGGCGCCCGATTCTACCCACTGCTCTACACGTTGACCCGCGCCTGCGGAGCCCGCGACCTCAGCAGCGGGCTGGAGTTGCGGGCCGAGAATCTGGGCCAGCAGGCCGCATTGGACATCCACCGTCTGTTCCCGAACGAGGAACTGCGCAAGGCCGGATACGAACGCGGCCATATCCAGAACCTGGCCAACTTCTGCATCCTTCCCGCGAATACGGTCGACGTGCTGAAGAAGCGCGCGCCGACCGACTACCTTGCCGAGGTCGAGAGGGACCAGCCTGGCGTCCTCGAATCACAGTGGATCCCAACAGATCCCAAGCTGTGGCGGGTTGAGAATTATCTGGAATTCCTCCAGGCTCGCCGCGAACTCGTCACTGCGGCAGCACAAAAGTTCCTCGAAAGCCTACTTTCCGGCGACGCGCCCGGTACGAACTTGAAGCCGATTCGGGTCCGCGACGAGAGCGAGAACCCCGCCATCGCCCGCCTTCGTACTGCGGTCGAGGACCTGGCCGATCGAGGATTCGTCAGGCCGAAGTTCGAAGTCGAGGTCACCGACCCACGCACCCGGCGCGAGCTCGTGGTCGCCGACGCGTTGTGGCCGGACGGCCTGCAGCCGGGAATCGGAGACCCGGTGGTCCTGATACACGACGGCAACGACGTCGATCTGACCCGGTTGACGCTACTCGGTTACCAGGTCTTCACCTCCCTGGACGAGCTGCTCGCCTACGCCAATCGGGGAAGCGAGACGATAGAGGAGGCACCCGAGCCGGAATACGCTGATCCCGAACCTGTCGAATCGATGGTGGCGGTTGCTGCGGCCGATGTCACTGCCGAGTTCACCAAGACGGTCAACGAGGCGATCGCCCGAGCAATCAACGAAACCGGATACCGACCGGGGCAGTTTCGTCGGATGGTCGCCGAGATGGGAGCTGTTGCCACCGCGCGAAAGCTGCTGGCTACCAAACAACTCTCCGAGGGTTTCTCCACCTTGTGGGAGTTCGAGCGCTTGGATCTGACGGTGGAAGCCGCAGTGCTCGATGAGCGGTTCGCGGAACTGTTCACCGATCAGGAGCGCGAGACGGCGCGGTTCAGGCTTCAGCAGTTCGGGTTTGGGGGATAGATCCTGGCTGGCGGCGGGCCCGCCACAAATAACTTCGGTCCACTCGGAGCTGTGTTCCTGTGACCCCGACCGTCCGGGCGGGACGAGATTTGTCGGTCCGAGTGTCTAGGTGGGGCAGTGGAGCTGCGTCTGGCACATACTCGCGCCAACCGCTACATAACTATCCTCGCCCATCAGCGGACAGCCCCTCCTCCAGTAGCCTCCACCTCGCCGAATCAGTAACTGCCAGAACAGGAATAGCATCACCATGCCCAACGTGTGGGGTATCCACAACGACTCGCTGACCACCGAACTCATCGACGGCGGCTTCGTCAGCGTCGGCTGGGACGAGATTACGGACCTCCGTAAAGTCGGTGTCTCCCGCGAAAAGCTGAAGGCTGCCCTGGCTGCGACGTACCCTGAGGACAAACCCAGGGCAATCGCGGGATGGGCGGGGGTTCTGCTACGACTTGCCGACGAGATCAAAGTGGGCGATGTTGTGGTTGCTCCGTACCGCCCCGACAGCACGATCAACATCGGGATCGTCACCGGCCCGTATGAGTTCGCTACGGACGCCCCGAAGCACCGGCATCGCCGTGCCGTGAGCTGGAAGAAGCTCGGACTATCTCGAACGGACTTCTCGCAGGCGGCGCTGTATGAAATCGGGTCGCTACTGACGGTCTTCGGGGTTCGTAAGCATGCCGACGAATTTCTCGCCGCGCTGCAGGCGGTGGGCGAGGCAGACCTGATGCGGGCAACACAGCGTGCTGCCCTCTTGGAAGTCGAAGAGGATGACGGTGCGGCCGACGAACCGCGGGCGTCGCGCATCGAACGCCACACACGCGATTTCGTACTCGAATCACTCAAACATGACCTCTCGCACCAGGAGTTCGAAGAGTTCACCGCCGATCTGCTTCGCGCGATGGGCTACCAGGCGCGGGCGACCGCCTACTCCCAGGACGGTGGGGTCGATGTGATTGCACACCGCGACCCGCTGGGTATCGAACCTCCGCTGATCAAGGTGCAGTGCAAGCACATGACCAGCACTATCGGCGCACCAGACGTGCAGCAGCTCATCGGCACCCAGGCGCCCAATGAGTTGAGTCTGTTCGTCACGCTCGGCGCATACAGCCGAGAGGCGCAAGCCATCGAACGTGTCCGGCAGGGCCTCAGGCTGATCAACGGTGAGGAACTGGTCGACCTGGTCCTTCGCAACTACCCGAATCTGGCGCAGAAATGGCGATTGCGAATCCCGCTCAGGCCGGTCCTCGTCGTGGACGATTCCGCCGGACTGTAGTTCAGTGACGGACGCGCGGTAGCGCAGCTCAACCTTCCCGGGTTATCAAGGCAACCCCGATCGTCTCGCGTCCGATTCGGCTCCGGTGACGACGACCCACTCAGCCTCTGTTGCCGTCCCGAGTGATCCCCGCTGCCCTCGCGTGCGAACAATCCCCGGCTCCGCCGCGTGCGGTGCGCGACGAAAGCTTCGCTTCCACCGTGACAGACGTGATGCACCAACGCGAGCCGCACTGGTGCGGTGTACACCGTCGTGGCGCTGACGGTCACCGCCCAACATGGCCAAGCATTCCGAATCGCCGAACAGCGCCTGATCACCGCTGGTGGCCGCGCCCAGGGGCCCGATGCGTCCGCAATCATCGAAATCAACCCGTTCCGCAACGGCGTCGACCAGATCGATCCCGGCGCCACCCGCACGATCCGGCTGGCTTTCTTGCCCGGCAAGGATGAGAACGATGAGAATGCCGACGTCGCGAGCCAACTGGTCCCGCACACGGCCCGTCGTCTCCCGGCGTGACTGTGCCGGTCGGCTAGCCGCGGGTCGTCCGATATCGACGCATCGGTACTACCTGGAGCCGGACGGTGGCGGTAGTCGGTCTGCTCGCCCGCGTGCGATGAACGGGTCTACCAGAGGGAATCGGAGTGGTCGGTGGTGCCGTGGTCGGTTTGCTGTCCCGTCCCGTCCGTCCGCATGTTCCGTTTTCAAAGCTGCCGCTCTGGCCTGCGAGAAACCGCGCAGCGGGGCGCTGGCGCACCCTCGACAAGCGACACAGCGGCAATCCGGATGAATCGGCCCTCGCGCATCGAATACGATTCGACCAGGAACAATGTGGGTCGGCAATACCGTGGACCCGCGAACCGATCCCCAGGGGAGAGACGAACGATCGTGGCCGACGACAACGATGGAGTCGAGAACGCAGCGCTGAGCGAGGCGGCGTTGGCCGCTGCCGCGGCGGAGGCCGAGAAGGCGTTTGCGGCGGCCGCGGATCTCGATGCGCTCGCGGTCGCGAAGACCGAGCATCTCGGCGGTAAGGCGCCGCTGGCCCTGGCGCAGCGCGCGCTCGGCAGCCTGCCGAAGTCGGAGAAGGCGGATGCGGGCAAGCGGGTGAATGTCGCGCGGGCGCGGGTGTTGGAGGCTTTCGAATCGCGCCGCGCGGTGCTGCTCGCCGAGCGGGACGCGGCGGTGCTGGTCGCCGAGACGATCGATGTGACGCTGCCCGCGCGCCGGGACGCCGTCGGGGCTCGGCATCCGATCACGGTTATTTCCGAGCAGATCGCCGATGTGTTCGTGGCGATGGGGTGGGAGGTGGCCGAGGGGCCGGAGGTCGAGACCGAGCACTTCAATTTCGACGCGCTGAATTTCCTGCCCGATCATCCGGCCCGCACGATGCAGGACACTTTCCATATCGCGCCCGAGGGTTCGCGGCAGGTGCTGCGCACGCACACCTCGCCGGTGCAGGTGCGTTCGCTGCTCGAGCGTGAGCTGCCGATCTATGTGGTGTGCCCTGGTCGGACCTTCCGCACCGATGAGCTCGACGCCACCCACACCCCGGTCTTCTCCCAGGTGGAGGGTTTGGCGGTGGACAAGGGCCTGACCATGGCGCATTTGCGCGGCACCCTGGACGCGTTCGCGCGTGCCCTGTTCGGGCCGGATACCCGCACGCGCATGCGTCCGAACTATTTTCCGTTCACTGAGCCGTCGGCCGAGGTCGATGTGTGGTTCCCGGACAAGAAGGGCGGCGCGGGCTGGGTCGAATGGGGCGGCTGCGGCATGGTGAACCCGAAGGTGCTGATCGCCAGCGGGATCGATCCCGAGGTGTACAGCGGGTTCGCGTTCGGTATGGGGCTGGAGCGGACGCTGCAGTTCAGCAACGGCATCCCGGACATGCGGGACATCGTGGAGGGCGACGTGCGTTTCACGCTGCCCTTCGGTATCCGGTCCTGAGCTTGTCGAGTTCAACGAACCTTCGATCGAGAGAGCGAAACGTCAAGTGCGAGTAGCGCAGTCCTGGCTGACCGAAATCCTGCAGCGGACCACCCCTCACTGGTCGGTGACGCCGGAGGAGCTCGATGCCGGATTCGTCCGCGTCGGGCTGGAGGTCGAAGAGGTCGACAAGCTCCAGCGGGTGCACGGCGATATCGATAAGCCGCTGGTGGTCGGTCGCGTCGTCGAGATCACCGAGCTGACCGAGTTCAAGAAGCCGATCCGGTTCTGCAAGGTGGACGTGGGTAAGCCCGATCTGCAGGAGATCGTCTGCGGCGCATCGAACTTCGCCGTCGGCGACCTGGTTGTCGTGGTGCTGCCGGGCGGGGTGTTGCCCGGCGGTTTCCAGATCGCCTCGCGCAAGACCTATGGACATGTCTCCAACGGCATGATCTGCTCGGTCGCCGAACTCGGTATCGGCAAGGATCATTCGGGCATCCTGGTGCTCGAGCCGGGCACCGCCGAACCGGGCACCGACGCCAACGAGCTGCTCGGACTCGATGATACGGTGATCGAGCTGAACATCACGCCCGATCGCGGGTACTGTTTCTCGACCCGCGGGCTGGCGCGCGAGCTGGCGTGCGGGTTCGATCTGGAGTACGCGGATCCGGCGGTGCGGACCATGGCCGATGACGAGCACGACGCGTGGCCGGTCCGACTCGAGCCGAACTCCAAGTGCACCCGCTTCGCGGTGCGCCGGGTCATCGGTATCGACCCGAATGCGGTGAGCCCCTGGTGGTTACAGCGTCGACTGCTGCTGTCGGGTGTGCGCCCGATTTCGCCGGCGGTCGATGTCACCAACTATGTGATGCTCGAACTCGGCCAGCCTTTGCACGCCTTCGATGCCGCGAAGCTCAACGGCGGTCTCGTCGTGCGCACCGCCAACAGGGGCGAGACACTGCGCACCCTGGACGAGGTCGAGCGGGTGCTCGATGCCGAGGATGTGGTGATCGCCGACGACTCCGGGGTGGTTTCGCTCGCAGGCATAATGGGCGGTGCGACAACGGAAGTCGGCGCGGATTCGACCGATATCGTGCTCGAGGCCGCCACCTGGAATTCGCTGCTGGTCTACCGGACCGCGCGCAGGCACAAGCTGGTCTCCGAGGCCGGTAAGCGTTACGAGCGGGTCGTCGATCCGGAGATCAATGTCGCCGCGCTCGATCGCGCCGCCACGCTGCTGGCCCAAATCGCCGGTGGCACTGTGTTATCCGCGGTTACCGATGTGCGGGTGCCGGCACCGGCCGCGTCGCCGATCCGGATCGACATCGATCTCGCCGATCGGGTCGCGGGCGTGGTGTATCCGACCGGAACCTCCGCACGGCGGCTCGCGCAGATCGGCTGCACGGTCGAGGTGGGCGTCGATGAGGCCACCGGGCACGGACAGCTCGTCGTCACGCCGCCCAGCTGGCGTCCCGACCTGGCCCAGCCCGCCGACCTCGTGGAAGAGGTACTGCGGCTGGAGGGGCTGGAGCAGATTCCGTCGGTCATTCCGACCGCACCGGCCGGACGTGGGCTGACCGCCGCGCAGCGCCGCCGTCGCTCGGTGAGCCGGGCGCTGGCGTTCGCCGGATGCGTCGAGGTGCCGCCGCCGCTGTTCCTGGCCGCCGGGGTTTTCGACGTCTGGGGCCTGGATGCCGATGATGCGCGCCGCAACACCACGCGGGTGCTGAACCCGCTGGATGTGGAGCGTGCGGAATTGGCGACGACGCTGCTGCCGGGGCTGCTGGAAGTGGCCGTGCGCAATATCTCCCGTGGTGCGCGGGATCTGGCGATCTTCGGTATCGCGCAGGTAGTGCTGCCCGGTCCGAATGTGCGCGCGGTCGAAGCGCTGCCGGTGGATCGTCGTCCGACCGATGCGCAGATCGCGGAGTTGCTCGATTCGCTGCCCGCGCAGCCGGTGCATATCGGTGCGGTGCTGACCGGACGCCGGGAACCGCGTGGACCGTGGGGGGCGGGGCGTGCGGCGGAGGCCGCCGATGCCTTCGCACTCGCCGATGCCGTCGGCGATGCGGCGGGCGTCACCATCGAGCGTCGCCCGGCGGCCTACCTGCCGTGGCATCCGGGGCGGTGTGCCGAGCTGGTGGTCGACGGCACGGTCGTCGGGCACGCCGGTGAGTTGCATCCGGCCGTTGTGGAGCGGGCGGGCCTGCCGCCGCGCAGCTGCGCCGTCGAAATCGATCTCGACGCGCTGCCGCTGCGCGAATCCCGGCCCGTCCCCGTGGTTTCGCCGTTCCCGGCGGTGCTGCAGGACGTTTCGGTGAGTGTGCCGAAGACCGTGCCCGCCGCTTCGGTGGAGTCCGCGCTGCGCACCGGCGGCGGTGCGTTGCTCGAAGATATCGCGCTGTTCGATGTGTACGAGGGCGCGCAGGCGGGCGAGGGCCGCAAATCGCTGACCTATGCCCTGCGCTTCCGAGCCATCGACCGGACACTGACCGAGGACGAGGCCAGTGCGGCGCGTGACTCGGCGGTCGCTGCCGCCGCCGACGCGGTCGGTGCGGTACTGCGCGGCTGATCAGCTGATATCGGCCCCGGACGCTTCTGCGTCCGGGACCGATATGCGTTGTGGCGCAGGACATTACCGAACGGGCGGATCGAGGTAAGGCCTGGCAGTGCTCGCGACCGGCGGGTTGCCGACGTGTCGCGCGTCCGGCCGATCAGCTGACTCGAGTCCGGGCGGTATGCCGTGGGGCCGTCAACGTTGCGGCGCGGTTCGTCACTGCGTGGATCCACCTGGCCGCGGGTGGACTGGGGGTAGTCGGTTGATCTGGGGACGCCGGCACTCGACGATTCGCCGCGCGGTAGTGGGCATATCGTTTGGTATGGTAATGACCTCTGGACGGGTCGGGAGGGGTGGGGGATGGCGCACCGAGTGACGTTGACGCTGCGATCGATGGGCGGTTGATCCATGGGATTCGGCATGTTCGAGTGGAGCGCAGGCGATCTCGGCTCCGCGATGCTCGCAAGCTTGACCGATTGGATCGCGGGCGAGCAACGTCAACCGGGTGTCGATCCGGCCGCTGTGCAGAACAAATACAACCGACAGCGTGACGGTGTTCGCAGTGCCGCCAATGGTATCGGCTTCCACGGTGACTACCGACCGCGTTCGGTGCGCAGCCGCGACGACTTCGACAGGCCGACGACCGCACAGCTGCGCGAGAAGGTCGACAAGATCGACATCACCGCCGTCGACAACCTCGCGACCGCGTGGAATGAGATCGGCAAACGCGCCGAGACCTCCTTGGACACCTTCAATAAGGCGATGGAACGCGCGACCGATGAAGGCATCTGGAAGGGCGCCTCGCGCAATGCCGTCGCCAAGGCGGTCGGGGATTACAGCAACCAGGCGGTGCAACTCGCCAATGCCGCCAAGCTGACCGGCAGCAAGGTCGCCGAACTCAAAACCGGTTTGGAACCGACGAAAGCCCTTGTGCCGCACGCTCCCGAGCTTCGGTCGAATGTCGAGAACGCCCGGCATTGGATCGCGGGCCGCGGTTGGCGCGATAACGACGAGGCCGAGAGCACCGCGCATGCCGAGGCGGTTCGCGTGCTGAGCACCGTGTACGCGCCGGTCATCGAGGAGACCGACACCAACGTCCCGGTCATTCCCAAACCCGATAATCCCACGGCGAAGCCGGGCGAAACGCCCGCTGTGGTACCGGGTTACCGTCCTGGCGGCACCCAGGGTGAGGGTGGTGCCACGCCTGGCGGCGGCCAACCAACGGAGAAGCAGGAGCCCGAGAGCACCGAGCAGAGTCCGTCCACCGATCCGTCGAGTATCCAGTCGACGGCTGGTTCGACCGCCCCCACCAGCACCGAGCCGACCACGACACAGCCCGATACCACGGCGACCACCCCGTCGTCGACGACAACCCCGACCGGGACAGGCGCGCCGACCGGTTCGGGCAGTCCGAGCGGCACACCCGGGACGACCGGTCAGTCCCCGGGCCGAACCGTCACCGGCACGCCCACCGGCACCGCTACCTCCGCCGCAACGACCGCTACCGCCGCCCCGAGCACGGGTCGAAACGGCATGTCCGGCATGGGCTCGCCCGGCGGTCGGGGCGGCAAGGACGAGAACGAGTCCACCAAGGGCGTCCCCGAGTACTTGATCAACCAGCAGAACGGCGAAGAGCTCACCGGGCTCGACACTGTGCCGAAGACGGTCCCGCCGGTCATCGGTGAGTGACTGAAAGCGCCGAAGGCACCGCACCATCGGTCGCGGCGGAAAGACCGAGCGAAGACAGGAAGACCGCATGACAACCGCGCGGCGGTGGCGTTTCACCGCACTCGAATTCCGAGTGCTCTGGGAGTCGACCGGACGGGATGTGCTGCCCTATCCGCTGCGACATCGTTCCACCGAAGTCTTCCAGGAGGATTCGGATCGGCTGCGCCGGGCCGCGGCACAGGTGGTGGCCCCGCAGTTGGACGATGATCTGGTGCGCGCCGTCGAGGTGCTGCTGGCACCGGAGGCGCGCGTGGAGGTTGCGGGATTGCGTGGTCCGCGCAAGGAACAGAAGATCCGCGCACACGGTGGCGTGCATTTCCAGCACGCGGCGTTGGCGATTCAGCAGCCGGGCACCGATCACGAACACGGCGGGGATGTGGAGCTGATATTTCTGGCCGCCGAGGATCTGGTCCCCGCGGTGGTCGCGGTGTTGCCGGAATGTGCTCCAGGACAAGGTAAACCGATGCAGGTCCCGATCGAGGAGCTGGACCAGCCGCCGCCGGTGGTGCGCGACGCGTGGCGTCCGACGGTGCGCGAGGAGTTCGACAGATTCTTCCGTCGGCCGACCACCGCCACCGTGCACGTGGGCGTGTATCCGCTCGGCAGTGTGGACAATCGGCATACCAAGGGCCGCAAAGACTTCCAGATCACCGACTTCGACAATGACGGCCGCTATGTCAGTTTCGGCAGTCGTACCGTGACCGTGAAGCCGACCGATCGCCGGCGCGTCACCGCGACGCTGCGCGAAATGATCAGTCGCACAGTCGAAGAGGTCCGCAACGGCGATCACGTACGCTGAGTGCCCGCCCTCACCTCAGGCCGGCGCCGCGGATCAGCTGGTTGCTTCGCCCAGGATCGCGAGCACCAAATCCGAGGTGTAGAACGGCTCCAGCCGATCGCGAATCAGCTTGCCCAGCACGCCATCTCGCTTCGCGCCCGCGATGACAGCGGGGCCATACCGCAGGATCTCCTTGGCGATGTCGTCGCCGGACAGACCTAGTTCCGGCAGCATCGCGGCCAGCGTGTAATCGCCGTATTTGGTGAAGAAGACATCCACGCACTCGTCCACGAGCAGCCCGAAGTATTCCTTTTCCCTGGTGGTGACCGCGATCTCGTAGCAGAACAGCACCAGCTCGTTGAGGTCCTGCTGGGTCAGGTAGTCCCGCAGTCCGCTCACCGGCTCATCGGCGTGCAGATCCCAGAACTCCATCGCGGCATCGTGCACCGGGGCGTCGCGCAACATTTCCCGGATGGCGTTGTTGGTGCGCTTGAGCGCGAATACCGCGCCCTTGCCCGCCATATCGCCGATGAAGGTGCTCTCGGTGGCCTTCTTGGCGGTTTTGGCCGCCGACTGTCCCATGGAGATCAACGATGAGACACCCGGAATCTTGCCCGCGATCTGCTTATTGGCCTCCATGAAATCGGAAATGAGCTTATCCACGAATTTCGAGGCGACGGTGGCGACCAGTGGACTCTCGGTGAGCCGCTCCAGAATCCGCTCCTGGGCCTGATGCATGCCGAAGATCTTCTCCAGCAGCGCCTCGACCGGTTCGCGCTCGACCACCTGCCCCAGGGTGTAATCGTTGTTCGCGGCGATATGATCGTAGATCGAGTCGGCGAATACCCCGACCATATCCGCGACGACCGGACTGCCACCGATCAGGTCGATGACGGCGCGGACTGTTTCCTTGGCCTGGTCGATGCCGACGATATCGCGGAAGATGAGGGTGTCGGCCACCCCCAGCACCGACTCCACATCCCGGACGACGACCTCGGTGAAGCGTTCGCCGCTCAGCTCGGCCAGCAGGAATTCCACTTGGGCATCGAGTAGCCGTTCGGCGATCTCACGCGGCTCGCTCATCGAATACACCATCACATTCGTTGTTCGTCGCGTTCGGTCAGCTTACGGATCGTTGGATTCGACGTCGTTGCCGTGCACCGATTTCCGTATCTGTGCCAGTCGCTCGCGCGCCGCTTTCGCGCGCGCCTCCCATTGTTCGTCGGCGCTGCGGCCCGCAGGAGTCTGCCGGTCGAGTTCGCCCATCCCCTGCGCGGTACCGAAGCGCCGCTCGACTTTATCGCGAACCGACTCGAAGCTGGGTACGCCGCCGGACGAATATCCGCCCACCTCGGAGCCGGACGGCATACCGGTCGGCGGTACCGGCACCGCTGGTGCCGGAGAAAAGCCCCCGACCTGCCCGGAAGCACCGACGTCCGAGGATTGGTCATGTGATTGCGCTATCGCAGTGGCGGGACTCACAGCCGCATCGGAACTCGCACGACCGAGTCCAGCGGCCTCCACGACCGCGGTATGCACCCACGAGAGCCGAGGTCGTCCCGCGGTGGTCGTGTCGAGTACCGCCAACAGTTCGTCATCGGACAGTGCCGCGAGCCGCGCGGTGATTTCATCCAAATCACTCATATCGCCAGGCTACGCACCAGCGGTATCAGCGGGTGAGCAGATCACTTGTCCAGGAACGGATCAAATCCGCCCAGTCGACTCCGGCCGACATGATCAGATCGTTGTGATGCCCGCCGGGAAAGACCACCAATCGCTTCGGCTCGGGTGCGGCCGCATACAGCCGCTCGGCATGCCGCAGCGGCAGCAGTTCGTCCTGGTCGCCATGCATGATCAAAACGGGGGCGCGCAGCTTGCCGATGCGGCGCAGACTCGGATAGGCGTCCGGGACGAATGGGCTGGGCAGGAAGGGATACACCGAGCGAGCCGCGTCACGCAGACCCGTGAAGGTGGACATCAGGATCAGTCCCGTGGGCGGATGCTCGGTCGCCAGTTCGACCAGCACGCCACCGCCGAGTGATTTGCCCAGGTAGAGCACGCGATCCGGATCGACGCCGGGCTGTTCCAGGAGCGCCCGCCGGGCCGCATGGGCGTCGCGGTAGGTGCCGTGCTCGGTAGGTCGCCCGGTGCTGCGACCGTAGCCGCGGTAGTCGAAAGTCAGTACGTCCAAACCGATTTGGGTGAGCAGCGCGTAGATCGGCACCCGGTCGCCGATATTGCCCGCATTGCCGTGCGCGAACAGGACATGCCCGATCGAGCGTGCGGCGGGCAGCCACCAACCATGCAGCGTCTCGCCGTCGGTCGTACGGATGGACAGTTCGGTGTAATCCATCTCGAGGATCGACGGCGTCTGCACGACCTGCCGATCGGGCATGAAGGTCAGCGCATTGAGAATCGGACTGGCCGGATGTCGCATGTCATCGTTCTTACCCGGAACCGGCCACCGCCGCCCGCTGACGCCTCGAACCCGCTACAGCTCGACGACGTCGACGCCCTTCCAAAACGCGACCCGATCGCGCACCTGCTCGGCCTCCGGCTTCGGATCCGGGTAGTACCACGCGGCATCCGCATTCTTCGTACCGTCGACCTCGACCGTGTAATAGGAGGCGAGTCCCTTCCATCCGCACACCGTATGCGTATCGCTGTCCCGGAAGTACTGCGTCTTCAGCGACCCCGCCGGAAAGTAATGGTTGCCCTCGACCACCACGGTCTCATCACTCTCAGCCAACACCGTGCCGTTCCATATCGCTTGCACGCTCATCTGATCTCCCACCGTCGCGCCGGAATCCGCCACACACAAACCACGGATAAGGCGTGTAACCCAACCCGCACCTGCCGTATTCCCGCAGGTCGCGACGCCGCGATCTTTACCCCGCGCACCGATTCGACCGGAGAATCACTGCGCGGCGTGTTGAAAGGTGCGCGGCGGCAGATATCAGGTCCAGGACTGCGACGCCGCGCACCGACTGCTGGCCACCGTGCGTGCCAGCCGCGACTATGTGTGGGCGGTGTTGGTGGCCTGCTCTACGCCGAGCCCCGCATTCAGGGCTGGCCGGGACTTGGGTAGGGCGGTCTTCCAGTACGGCCATGAGTGGATGCCGAGTAGCAGCCGCTGAGGGCTGCGAGGGCTCGGAAATGTCGGGGTGCCGCACGGCCAGAATGCCCGCCGCGCCCGCTCCCATCGAAAGTCCGCCGACGGCGCAGACCCCGTTGTCCTTCAGTTCACGGTCGATCAGCGGGGGCCGCTCCGAGGTGAGAATGGTCTCCCACCTCTGGTGTCCGATCTTGGGGTCGTCCTGCAACCAGTCGGTGTAGTAGGTCCCCCGCCGCCTACCGGCATCACCATATTGACCAGTTTGTCGGCGAAGAACTCCTCTGCGCCGCCGCGCAGCGTCCAGGAGCTCGCCGGCTGAGATTCCGACGCGCCGTTTCCGTCCAGTAGCAGCAAGGTCGGCCGGGATGCCGATTGGTTCGCGGGCACCAGCACATCGAGGTGAATGGTCCGCTGCATGGTGGGGGCGCGTCGTGTGCCTACCCGGCTTACCCTCCGCAGTCGGGCGGGTTGGCCAGGCCTCCAGCCCGGTCAACCGGCCGTGATTGCTTGTCGAGGGGAGTCAAATGGTGGTTGCGGTAGGGGTTTCGAGCCACCATTTGACTTGCCTCGGTGGGCATGTGGAACCGCGGAAAGGGCGTAGTCGGCCCGAAATGGTCTGGTGGCCGCTACGCGGGGCGTTCGAAATTGCCGTGCCGGATACCGTTTGTGAACGCATCCCACTCCGACGGAGTGAAGACGAGAACCGGGCCGGTCGGATTCTTCGAGTCCCGTACTCCGACCATGCTCTCTCTGAGGTGCGCGACCTCGACGCAATCCGAACCGCTCGTGCTGCGGCTGCTCTTGAACCACTTGGCCTCGGACAACTCGGTGTTCACTCCGCGTACTCCTTTGCGATCGCTTCGATTAGGCATCGAGAGTCGTTCTCGTCCAACGCTACGCGCTGGATATCGGAGTACGCCGCCCGGTATCGCTCGGTCTCGCCGGGTTTATCCAGGTACAGCATGCCGGTGAAGCCCTCCACGTAGGCAATGGGTGGCTCGGTGAGGGCCGGATTCGTGTGTTCGGGGAACTCGAGGTAGACGAAATCCTTTGCGACCAGTCCCAAGTGATTGGGCGCATCGAACCTGACGACCCGAATCGACACGTTCGGAAGTTTGCCGATCTCGACAAGATGGCGCAGTTGACCAGTCATGACCTTTGTTCCCCCGATACGCTGCCGCAACACGGACTCGCTGAACAGCACCTCCAGCGCGAAATTCTCCGAATCATGAAGACGCTCCTGACGCATCGCGACCACGTTGACATCCCGTTCAATATCAACTGGCTGCCCTTCCGCCTCCCAGATGGCGCGCCGGTAATCCGACGTCTGCAGCAGGCCGGGCACTAAAGTCGACTGCCACGAGATGACTCGGCTGGCGGATTGCTCGAGCCCGACGAACATTGCGCGATCTGGGATTATGGCGTCGGTGTAAGACTGCCACCAACCATCTTTGCGGGACTCCTGGGCGAGCCACAGCAGTTCGCGTCGATCATCGTCACTTGCTTGATAAAAGTCGCACAGCGCGTTGATCATCATCTTCTTGACTTCACTGCTGCGTCCAGACTCCAAGCGCCACAGCGTCTGTGAACCCATCTCACACGCCTGCGCGGCACGGGTCCGGCTCAACTTGCGCTTCTCGCGCAGCTCTCGCAGCCGTCGTCCGAGCACGCGACGCGGCAGAGTCGTGTTGTTCGATTCGGTCGACAAAGTAATGCCACCCACCCTTTCGTTTAGCGTTACTCACAGTCATGTCAAGTTAGATGGAATAGTCAGCCTGTTTGGAGCGAATTCGATTCGGGCTGAATCCATTTGGATTGCTCTTACCGTACCCGTTTGGTGTTTTACTAGCTATGCGTCAGACGGTCGGGATGACCAACTAATCGGCTCCGCTCAACTACCCGATGTGGTGGCGAATTCGCGATGCCGCGCGCGACCGTGTTTCAAAATCACCACCGCCACAATATCTTTCGGAGGTATGCAGTGCCCGGCCTGACAGCAAGCGATCACAACACCGTGCCGCCTGATTCGCCGACGACCACGATCCCGCCCGCAAGCGTCGAAGTGAACGGGGCTAATCGCGAGCAGGAGCGGCCGAAAGCCGTTGGGTTCGTGCGCGGCGACATATCCGGACTGCAAGCGCCTCGGCACGCGACCGCCGTGCAGCGGCATGCCAGTGCGCTGGGCTACCACTATGTCTACACAATCCGTCCGCCGCAGGACACCGGCGATGCGATCGGCTACGCACTCGGTATCGCGGCGGGCCTGGGAGTGGCCACGATCGTGGTCTACGACCTCGACCACGTGGACAATCAGCCCGCGCGGATATGTGAGGACTTCGACCTCGAAACCGTTTGTCCCGCAACGACCTGGGCGCGCGTGTCGGGGCCGAAAACAGTCGAGACGGGTGCCGCGTGAACGACTATGCGATACTCACCCCGCCGCGGGTCTGCGGCCGTGCCGATGTGCGACTCTCGCATGAGCTGATGCGGCAACATCTGTCCTGCCGGGTCGATCGGTGTGTCTGGAAAGCGGCGGCGTACTACACGCTGGTGGCCGCGGGGCGTCTCGCGCCGCAGACGCTGACGCCGCGCGAGCGTGCCGCGGCGCGTGGCATCGACTTCCCGCCGCTGGAGGCACAACCGCTGGTGTGCGGCGGGCCGCCGCTGCGAACATTGCGGGACGTGCTGGACAGGTTGTCGGAGCTGGCGCTGCCGGTCCCTGGCCCGAATGACGCAGCCGAGCACAGGAATTGACGCCACTGGAGGCTGAAGATGCGCGAGCGTCGCACCGAGGTCGACGGGTGGGTGGCCATCTGGGAGATCGACCACTGGCATATCCGAATCATGTTTGTGCGCAGCCTTGTCGACAGTGCGCGGCCATTATTGAAGGCCGATGTGTCAGGGGCTGCGCCGGACCTGGCCGATATGCGTGAGAAATACCCGAACCTGGACCGGTTGTGGGATGCGGTGCGGCATGAGTATTGGGCGGAAGTGGTTACGCCCCAGGAACATTCGGAGGGGACTATTTGATTGGTGATCCGAGCAGCGGCGCTGTCGACTATCCGTCCGTCGATTCGGTATTGGTGTTGAAGTAGACGGAGTTGGTAATATCTTGGCCGGTAATACGCTTGATTGATAGGGCCATGATCTCGCCCATGTCTTTGACTACTTCGATGTGTTCGCGGATGATGGCGTCGATAGAGTTGGTTTCGCCGGTGGCTTGGCCTTTGAACATCTTGACCAGATCATCGGCCATGTGGAAATCTCCGAAGCCGGAAACTCTTTGCGCAGCTTGAGCCTGGATCAGCATGTCCTGAAGATCGTTGAGCCGTTGGTCGCAAGCGGCCAGGCATTGCCGTGCTGCTTCCTCGCTGTCCAGATAGAGCTCACCGGACTTCGCCTGTTCGGCAAATCGAGCCCACTGTGCGATATTAGATCGGCTCATCGCTGCTCTTCCCCCCTCGGAGTTACTTCGGCAGGCTCGGCACTATCGCCGAACCGGCCTGTTGTAGTAGCCCGCATGGCGGCGCGGGATGGTCCAGGACCGGATTGTTGATCAGCGTGAGCTCGATGATGCCCTGGTATGCGGCGAAGACGACATCGCACATCAGGTCATATGACGCACCCTCGACGCGGAACTGGCGGCCCTGTCGTCCGGCGATAGTCACGCCTTGGAACTCGACATTTCCCTGCTTCTGTTCGATCTCCCGCACGGTTCGGGCGCTGGAGAAGACTCCCAGGGAATACTTAGGGCCCTTCCAGTTACAGATCTCCCACCCGGATTGGTGGACACCGGCTACACCACTCTCTTTCGTGGAGGGGTTCACTCCGGCAGCGTTCAGCACCTCATCGGGGATCTGCGTACACGGATCGAACAGCGTGACCGGCGCTGCAGTCGTCTCGCCGCTCGCACTCGGACTTCCGTTCTTCGAATTCCCGCACGCGACCAACCCGGGCAGGACAGCCGTCGCGAGCAGCATCAACTTCAATCGGTGCGCCATCCCCACCCTCTCGACCTGCGACTATCCGGAGATCCTGACCCTATCAAACGCTATGTGGGGCATTGCGGTTGTGATGGGAAGTGGGAACGAGGATTCGGTCCGGAATCATGCACGGCGTATCGGCGGCACCGCCCGCCCGCGACGGTTGTCACGACACAGTGTCCGTCGGTGTCGCCACTGCGGAAACGGTGGATTACCAGCATGTATACAAATGCGCCCAATGTCTGTTTTATCCGGTTTTCGCGTTGACAGTGCCATACCCCTGGAGCAGGCTGCTCGTGACTTTCCGTGCGCTCATGATGGCGCTGTCGCGATTGGGCAATCGGAGGAGCTAGAGTGGTGCGTTTACGTCAACGATCGGAAATATCCGGTGGGACACCGGATGTGACTGCCGCCGCTGGAAGTGAACGCCAGGTTGCCGCGAACAGAATAGTGCGACCGCGCACGATTCGGGGGCAATTGGCCCGAATTCTTGTCGTCTCATTGGTTTTGGTGCTCGGCCTGCTGGGCGTGACGGTTGTCAGGGAAATCAACGCGTTCCGCGAGAGCGGTGACACCGTGCACGCGGTCTCGCTCGCACTGGCGGTACAGGATCTGGTGCAGGAGGCCCAGCGCGAGCGTGGGCTCAGTAATGGTCTGCTCGGCGGCGATATCCGGCTGACGCAGACGGTCTCCGACCAGCGGGTCGCAACGAATCGAGCGCTGGCCGCGCTCGTGCAGGCGGCGGCCGGAGATGCGCCGGGCGCGGCGCAAGTACGTTCGGCGATCGGCCACTTCGACGCGCTGGATGCGACCCGTACGCAGATCGATGCCCGCCGCATCAGCAGGCAGGCCGCCTTCCAGTTCTATACCGACGGCGTCTCCGCGCTGAATCGACTGACGCTGGGGCTCGATCAAGCGCGCGATGCCGAGGTCCGCCACGGCCTCGAGGCGCTGTACGCGCTCGGCGAGGCCAAGGAGCAGACGGCCAAGGAGCGCGGATTCCTCAATGGTGTCTTCGCCGCCGATGAGTTCCGCAATGGCGAGTACGTCGAATTCCTCGATATCCGCGCCGCCGAGACGGCGGCTCTGACCGCATTCGCTCGCGACGCGACCGCGGCACAGCAGGCCCAACTCGATGCGGCGTTGCGCAGCGAGAATGCCGTAAAGGCAGGCGAATCCGAGCGGATCGCGATCGCGTCGAGCACCGGTCCGCTGGTGCGTTCGGTGGATCCGAGCACGTGGTGGGCGCAGATGACGGCGGTCATCGATGAGCAACGCACGGTACAGCAGGCAGTCGGTGGCGATGTGCAGCGGCGCGCGGAGGCGCTGCGCCGGGTTGCGTTCTTGACGCTCGGCGGCTTCCTACTCGCGGCGCTGATCGCCATCGCCGCCGAGGTGGCGCTGGTTTTCGCCAGTGTGCGCGCCATCGTGCGGCCACTCGCCGAGTTGGCGGCGCAGGCCGAAGATGTCGCCAATCATCGACTGCCCGAAGTGATTTCGGCTTGGCAGGCATCCGATGGCGGGCAACCGGATCCGCCCGCGCCGGTGCGAACGCCGCACGGGGCGAGTATCGAAATCGCGGCCGTGGCAGGGGCATTGGACGGTGTGCAGAGCACCGCCTTCGAACTGGCTTCGGCGCAGGCGTTGATCCGCCGAAATACCACCGAGTCGATGGCGAATCTGGCGCGGCGCAACCAGAATCTGGTTCGCCGCCAACTCGGCCTGATCAGCGAATTCGAACGCGAGGAACTCGACCCGAAGGCGCTGTCCAATCTCTTCGAGCTCGATCACCTGGCCACCCGCATGCGGCGCAATGCCGAAAGTCTGCTGGTGCTGGTCGGTGAGGCCAGCCCACGGCGCTGGGCCGAGCCGATCGCGCTCACCGATGTGATTCGTGCCGGGTTGTCGGAGGTCGACGACTATCGCCGGGTGGTACTGCGCCGGGTGGACGATATCGCGATTACGGGCGCGGTGGTCAGCGACCTGGCGCATATGCTCGCCGAGCTGATCGAGAACGGATTGGCCTTCTCCCCACCGGATCTGGAGGTGGAGATCTACGGCCGCAAGCTGGCGTCGGAATATCTACTCGCCGTGGTCGATCACGGTGTGGGCATGTCGGTGGAGCAGTTGGACGAGGCGAATGCTCGGCTGCGCGGCGAGACCGATTTCGTTGTCGCGCCGACGCGGTATCTGGGACATTACGTGGTCGGCAGGCTGGCGCGGCGGCTCGGGATCGATGTCGAGTTGAATGTATCGCCGGTGAGCGGGATCGTCGCGCGGCTGCTGTTGCCCGCGGGAATCATTGCGGGCGAGAAGGATCGGGCCGTGCACGCAGCGAAAGAGTGGAACGATGCGGCTTCGCTGACCGGTGCCCAAGGACATGTCGAGCCGGTGCCGGCGGTGGCGGGATCTCTTGCGGGCGCGGCTGTTTCGCCTGTACCGACGCTCGGTACGCCGAGGCACAGTGCTCCGGTGAACGGCACTCGAGGGCCGGTTGGCCCGACCAATGGCGCTCCGGTGCCTGGCGCTCGGGTGCCCGATGCGTCGGCGCCCGGCGATCCGGTATCCGATGTGCCGACCCATGATGTGCGAACGACCGGCGCATCCGACCCCGACAGCACCGCTTTTCGGCCAGCGAGGTCTGGCGCGCCCGCGCACTACCGGCAGGGATTCGCCTCGCCCACACCGACACCCGCGCCGTTCGCCCAATTCCTTTCCGAGCCAGACGATTCCGGAGACGGTGCCGGGATCGATGGATTCGTACCCACACGCAACGGAAGCAATGAATCGTTGACGGGCCTACCCAGCGCTACCGGGAGTGAAAGCACCAGTCGTCCTCTGAACGGCGGATCCACAGTCAACGGATCCGGTCGCCCTACCGACGGCGCACTCGCCTCGGAGCGGGCGCGGCCCGATGGATCGTCATCGGCTGACGGATCGCTATGGCAGATTCCCGAAACGCCGACAGCGGCGCCGCAATCCGACGGTGCGCCCACCGGTGTGCGGCGAACCAAGAACGGATTGGTCAAGCGCAACAAGCGAGCACGCACAGCCGAAGTGGGAAGTGCCAGCGCACCAACGGCGCTCATAGCCAACCGGCCCAGCTCAGCGGCCGTGGAACGCTCACCGGCCGAAACTCGTAGCATGCTCACGTCATTTCGGGCCGGACACGAGCGCGGCGCCTTCACCCCGCCGCGAGCCGCGACGTCCGAAGACATTCCGCGCGCCACGGATTCGGCGCAAACCTCGGCCACACCCGCCATCGCAGAGGAGATTCGGTGACCAGCCACATACCGACCGCGGACCCGCACACCTTCAACTGGATGCTGGCCAACTTCGTGCGCAATACCGACGGCGTTCGCGACACCGTCGCCGTCTCCTCCGACGGCCTGCTCATCGCCATGTCCGAGGGACTGGACCGCACCGGTGCGGATCGACTCGCCGCCATGGTCTCCGGGCTGTCCAGCTTGGCCCGAAGTGCTTCGCGCAGTTACGCATTCGACGGTCTTAAGCTGATCATGATCGAGATGAAGCGCGGTTTCCTTTTGGTCTCCGCCCTCGGTGACGGCAGCTGCCTCGGCGTCATCGCCGACGGCGGTTGCGATGTCGGTCTGGTCGGCTACGAGATGGCGGTGCTGGCCGAACGCGCCGGCGCGCTGCTCGATCCGGCGCTCATCTCGGAATTGCGAGAATCGTTGCGCCGATGAGAGATCCGTACCGGACGCGGCTACCGGACCCGCGGATGATCCCGGTGAACCAATCCTCGCGGCTCCCAGCGAACCGACCGCCGCAGGACGGTCCGGACGATCGGGTCCCCGACGACCGATTCGTGCGCCCCTTCGTCGTCACGGCGGGGCGCACCACGCCACTGATCGACGGGCTGCGCATCGAAACACTGGTGCGAGCAACGCCTGCCGCGCTATCGGCACCGCTGCACTTCGAACAGCGCACCGTCGTGACGCTGTGTCAGCAGCCGCATTCCATTGCCGAAATCGGGACGGCGCTGCATGTTCCGCTCGGCGTCGCGAAGGTTATCGTCAGCGATCTCGCGGCGGCCGGGCATGTTTCGGTCCGGGACGCCCCCGAACTTTCCACCGCAGCAATCGAGAGGATCAGGGACCTTGTACGGGCACTCTGAATATCGGACACCGCAAGCCGAGCGGCCCATGCCGGCATCGGTCAAGATCGTGATCAGCGGTGGATTCGGTGTCGGCAAAACAACATTCATCGGCGCGATATCCGAAATCGAACCGCTGGTGACCGAGGCGGCCATGACCGAAGTCGCCATCGGCGTCGACGATCCTGGTCGGCGCGCCGATAAGGCCCAGACCACGGTGGCGCTCGACTTCGGCCGCATCACCCTCGACAACTCGCTGGTCCTCTACCTTTTCGGCACCCCCGGTCAGGACCGCTTCGTCTTCCTGTGGGACGACCTGGTCGACGGCGCGCTCGGCGCGGTGATCGTGGTGGATACCGGCCGGGTCGAGGACTGCTATCCGGTGCTCGACTACTTCGAACAGCACAACACGCCATTCGTAGTGGTGGTCAACCGTTTCGAACAGGGCGAGCACTTCGAACTCGACGAGGTCCGTGAGGCATTGGAGCTCGACGACGGTATTCCGATCCTGGAATGCGACGCGCGCGAACGGGAATCGGTGAAACAGGTGCTGGTCGCACTGCTCGAACAGGTACTCGCGCAGCGGCTGTCCCGCACCCCGCGCGCCCGCCCGCGAGGTCGGCTGACCCCGTAGCCTCGTGGGTGAGTAGAAGGAACCGATGCTGCATGGGGAGTGAGTGTGCCGGTGCCGCGACCCGGGGCGCTGCGATAGATATGCGGATTCTCGCGGGATCACCGATGAATTCCGGACGCGCTCGCCGTCTTTGCTGGTGAATCCGCTCGACACAAGGAGATATCAATGAGCAACGGCAAGGACTTCACTCTCATGCACGTCGCGGTGCTGGTCGGCGACCAGGACAAGGCGCTGCAGTTCTACCGGGATGTGATCGGCTTCGAGGTCCGCCAGGATATGCCGTTTCCGGGCGGTCGCTGGCTGACCGTCGGACCGGCCGCGCAGCCGGGTCTCGAGTTCATCCTGGAGAACCCGGAGATGAACCCGAACGAGGCCGCGCGCGAGGCCGCCAAGGCCCGGCTGGCCAGCGGTGCGCAGGGCACCCTGATCTTCACCACCGAGGCCGTCGACGACACCTTCGCCCGGCTGCGCGATGCGGGTGTCGATGTCGATCAGGAGCCGATCACCCAGCCCTACGGCGTACGGGATTGCGGTTTCCGCGACCCGTGGGGCAACCACTTGCGGTTCTCCCAGCTGCTCGGCTGATCCGGCGAACTCGCCGATGCCGACACCGTTCGGCATCGGCGAGCACCGAATGCTCGGGACGACCCGCGCGAGCACTGCGATCCGCAGCTTGCCCGCGCTGGTCGGTCGGAACGTGTGACCTGTGCGAACCGCTTCGAGGCCGTGTTCGCCATCACCGCGAAGGTCCGATTTCGGCGCAGTAGTGTCGAGTTCATGAGCGAGCGCACCGAGCGAGTCATCGACACCGCGCCCTCGGGCGTAACCGGGCCGAACGCCGCCGAGCGACTGTCGGAGACGACCACGGACGCCACCCGGCCGCTACGGGACGATATTCGCTTCCTCGGTGGCGTGCTCGGTGACACCATCCGCGATCACGAGGGCCCCGAGGTCTTCGACTTGATCGAACGGGTACGGATCGAGGCGTTCCGGGTGCGGCGCGAGGAGGTCGAGCGCAGCGCGGTGGCGGAGATGCTCGATGGCGTCGATATCGCGGTCGCGCTGCCGTTGATCCGGGCGTTCACCTACTTCGTGCTGTTGGCGAATCTCGCCGAGGATATCCAGCGCGATCGGCGGCGCGCGGCGCACGAGGCGGCGGGGGAGCCACCGCAGGATTCCTCGCTGGCGTCGACCTACCGCAAACTCGATGCGGCGGCCCTGGATGGTGCCGAAGTCGCCGATGTGCTCACCGACGCCTTGGTATCGCCGGTGATCACCGCCCATCCGACCGAAACCCGGCGCCGCACCGTATTCGACGCGCAGACCCGCATTACCGAGTTGATGCGTTTGCGGCAGCGCTATACCGAGACCGAGCGGGCACGTGCGGATCTGGAGCTGCGGATCCGCCGCCAGGTGCTCTCGCTGTGGCGCACCGCGCTGATTCGATTGCAGCGCTTGCAGATTCAGGACGAGATCGTGGTCGGTCTGCGCTACTACGACATCACGCTCTTCGATGTCATTCCGGCGATCAACGCGGAAGTGCGAGCGGCGCTGCGGTCGCGGTGGCCGGGCCTGGACTTGCTGCCGCGGCCGATCCTGCGTCCCGGATCGTGGATCGGTGGCGATCGTGACGGAAACCCCTATGTGACAGCGGATGTCGTGCGTCAGGCGGCATCGCAGGCGTCGGCGGTGGCGTTCGGCCGGTATCTGCACGAGCTGGTGGAGCTGGAGAAATCGCTGTCGCAATCGGCGCGGCTGGTGTGCGTGACGCCGGAGGTGGGCGCCCTGGCCGAGGCCGGTTATCCCGATGCCGCCACGCATTCGGATGAACCGTACCGCCGTGCCCTGCACCGGGTTCGGGCGCGCCTGTCGGCATCGGCGGTTGCCGCGCTCGGCGAATTGCCTTCGGACGGACTGGATTTGGGCGCGCCGGCCTACGCGACGCCCCAGGCGGTACTGGACGACCTGGATGCGGTCGATGTCTCGTTGCGGGCCAGCGGCGACGGCCCGCTCGCCGACGACCGGTTGGCCGCACTGCGATATGCCGTCGAGACATTCGGATTCCATCTGCAGAGCCTGGATATGCGGCAGAACTCCGAAGTGCACGAACAGGTCGTCACCGAGCTGCTGGCCTGGGCGGGTGTCCATCAGGACTACGCGAGCCTCGCCGAGCCCGCGCGGGTGGAACTGCTCGCCGCCGAGTTGCGCACGCGCCGTCCGCTGCTCGGCCCGCATGCGCGGCTCAGCGAACTCGCGACCAAGGAACTCGATATCGTCCGTGCCGCACGCGATGTCGTCGACACCTTCGGCGCCGAGGCGGTGCAGAACTACATCATCAGCATGTGCACCTCGGTCAGCGACATGCTGGAGGCGGCGCTGCTGCTGAAGGAGGGCGGTCTGCTCGATCCCGGCGAGCCGGATGGGCGGCCGAGCTGTCCGGTGAATATCGTGCCGCTGTTCGAGACCATCGAGGATCTGGGTGCCGGCGCGGCGACCCTGGCCGCGGTCCTGGATGTCCCCGTATATCGAGAGCTGGTGGCCGCCAAGGGCATGCGGCAGGAGGTAATGCTCGGATACTCCGATTCCAATAAGGACGGTGGGTATCTGGCCGCCAACTGGGCGCTCTACCGGGCAGAGCTGGATCTCGTCGAGGTGGCGCGCAAGAGCGGGATTCGCTTGCGGCTGTTCCACGGTCGCGGCGGCACGGTCGGTCGCGGTGGCGGGCGCAGCTATGACGCGATTCTCGCCCAGCCTGTCGGTGCCGTGCGGGGTTCGCTGCGGTTGACCGAACAGGGTGAGGTGATCGCGGCCAAGTACGCGGAATCCGGTGCGGCGCATCGCAATCTGGAATCGTTGATCGCGGGCACCCTGGAGTCGACGCTGCTCGATGTGGAGGGGCTCGGTCCCGATGCCGAACCGTCCTATGAACTCATGGACGATCTGGCGGCGCGGGCCCGTGCGGCCTATGCGCGCCTGGTGCACGAAACACCCGGATTCGTCGAATATTTCCGGCAGTCCACGCCGGTCGCCGAGGTCGGCGACCTGAATATCGGCAGTCGCCCCGCCTCCCGCAAGCCGACGAATTCGGTCAGCGATCTGCGGGCCATCCCGTGGGTGATGTCGTGGAGCCAGGCCCGCGTCATGCTGCCGGGCTGGTATGGGACCGGATCGGCGCTGCAGGAGTGGGTCGGTGATGATCCCGACCGCCTGGCGATCCTGTCCGACCTCTACCGCCGCTGGCCGTTCTTCCGGACGGTGCTGTCGAATCTGGCCCAGGTCATGGCCAAGAGCGACCTGGATATCGCGGCCAGGTACGCCGAACTCGTCGACGATGTGGCCTTGCGCGAGCACATCTTCGGGATGATCCGAGACGAGCACGCCCGCACCATCCGCATGCACGCCGCGATCACCGGCAACGATCACCTGCTCGCCGACAACCCGGCACTGGCGGAGTCGATCCACAACCGGTTCCCGTATCTGGAGCCGCTGAACCAGATGCAGGTCGAGTTGCTGCGCCGGCTGCGGGCGGGCGACGATTCCGAACTCGTCAAACGTGGCATCCTGCTGACCATGAACGGACTCGCGACCGCACTGCGCAACTCCGGTTAGACGACAATCGGCGCGCGGTCGAGACGCGACTGAAGGTCGGGACGGTTCCACCGAGCAGTTCGTGCAGGTGGCGGCGAAGTTGATGGCTCGGCGACGACCGGTATGAGGCGCAGGGCGGCTGGTCACGGGGTGCGCGTGCGGTAGCGCTCGGCCATCGCTAAGGCCGTCGTGGCGAGGCGGGCGCGGAATTCGGGCGGGTCCAGGACCTCGCAGAATTCGCCGAGCGGCAGGATCGCGCCCGCCAACACCTCGTAGGACTCCGAGGGAATGGTTACTTCGACCCAGCCCTCGGCGTCCGGTTCCGTTGCCGATGCCATTGCCTCGGCGACCGCGGCGGGCTCGTTCGTCAACCGGAGCAGCCGCAGCTGGGCGGCCGCGATCCGGCAGCGCGCCCGCACACGCAGCATCGATCGGGCGAAATCGTCGGCGGCTGCCGTCCAATGCTCGGCGAGATTGAAATCATCCGGCCGCGTGAAGGTTTCGCCGTTCTGCGCAGCCGAGGCGATCCGGCTGACGCGATAGGAGCGGATGGCCGATCCGTCACGTGCGACGAGATACCAAGTCCCGGCCTTCGATACGAGGCCGAGCGGATCCAGGCGGCGTTCGACGGCACGATCCTTGCGCTGATAACGGATATCGAGTCGCCGGTCGTGCCATAGTGCATCGGCAACCGTTGCCAGCGTTGGTGTTTCATCGGGGCGATGGAACCAGCCCGGTGCGTCCACATGGACGCGCTCCGCGATTCGTGTTGCCCGGCCCCGCAATTCGGGTGGCAATGCGGCGAGCACCTTGAGTTGTGCGGTCGCCAACACGGTGCCGAGTCCGAGATCGGCAGCGGCCGCGGGTTGTCCCGCGAGCAGTACCGCATCGGCCTCCTCGGTGGTGAGGCCGGTCAACCGGGTGCGGTACCCGTCGACCAACCGCACACCGCCGGACCGGCCCGGTTCGCTGTAGATCGGCACGCCCGCCGCTGACAGGGCCTCGATATCGCGATACACCGTGCGCACCGACACCTCGAGCTCGCGCGCCAACTCCGGTCCGGTGATCCGGCCGCGAGTCTGTAGCAGCAATAACAGCTGCACCAGTCGGCTCGCCCGCATGATTCGAGATTAACCGTAAAACCCGACAGAAGATGTCAGGTTTGGGTCGTACCGTCGTGCTCATGACCACCTGGAGCCAGTTCACCGAAGAAGCGCCACGCATCGCCTCCGTGTTCACGCGGCGACACCAGGCCACCGGCAATCTCTGCATGCTCGGGACTCTGCGCTCCGACGGGTTCCCGCGCATCAGCCCGGTCGAACCACGAATTTTCGAGGACATGCTGGTGATCGTCGGCATGCCGAACACGACCAAATTCAAGGATCTCGCCCGCGACCCGCGGTTCTGCCTGCACACCGCGACCGTCGACACTCAGGTCGGCGACGGTGACGCCAAACTCTTCGGCACCGTCGTCGACCTCCCGGACAAGCAAGTACACGCCCGTTTCGCTCAGCAACTGTTCGACGACATCGGACTCGACATCCGCGACGAGGAATTCGACCACTTCTACATCGCCGACCTGACCGGTGCCTCCACCGTCGAGGTCATCGACGACCACCTGGACATCACCATGTGGAAGCCGGGACAGGGCGAGCGGGTGGTGCGCAAGCACTGAACATCCGGCGTCGTCGGCGGTGGTCATGCCGAGCAGTTTCGGCGGTGATCACCGTTGCACCGATGGACTTCAGCGATGCTCGGCACGCTGGTTCGCCGCGGCGAGCTCATCTCTGCGTCGCAGTAGGAAGGTCTGTTCAGCGGTGTTTTCGGTGTGGGCGATGGCGGCGTCGTAGGCGCGGATCGCCGGTGCGGTGTGGCCGAGGCGGCGGAGGAGGTGGGCGCGGATGGCGTAGTACAGGTGGTTATGCGGTAGGTCGATGTCGTCGAGTAGGGCGAGTGCGGCGTCCGGGCCCGCGACCTCGCCGACCGCCACGGCGCGATTCAGCGCCACCACCGGGCTCGGGGCTATGGCGGCCAATTGGTCGTAGAGTCGCAGGATTTGTTGCCAGTCGGTGGATTCCGGATCGGGGGCGTCGGTGTGCACGGCGTTGATTGCGGCTTGGATCTGGTAGGGGCCGGGTTGGTTGCGGCGCAGGCACTCTCGGACGAGGGCGTGTCCCTCGGTGATGAGGGTGCGGTCCCAACGGTGACGGTCTTGCTCGGGTAGCGGCACGAGCGATCCGTCCGATGCGGTGCGGGCGGCTCGACGCGATTCGGTGAGCAACATCAGTGCGAGCAGCCCGGCCACCTCCGGCTCGTCCGGCATCAGCTCGAAGAGTAAGCGCCCCAGTCGGATTGCCTCGGCGCACAGGTCGGTTCGAAACAACTGATCACCGGAGGTGGCGGTATGCCCCTCGGTGAAGATGAGATAGACGACGGCCAGGACGGCGCGCAGGCGGGCGGGCAGGTCGGCGTCGCGCGGGACTCGGTAGGGGATGCGCGCGTCGCGGATCTTGCCTTTGGCGCGGACGAGCCGTTGCGCGATGGTCGATTCGGAACTCAGGAAGGCGTGCGCGATTTCGGGGGTGGTGAGACCACCGAGGAGCCGCAAGGTAAGTGCCACTCGAGAATTCAGCGATAGTGCCGGGTGGCAGCAGGTGAAGATCAGTCGGAGGCGGTCGTCCTGGACGGCGCTCAGATCGTCGGGTTCGTCATCGGCGTGCAGCAGTGCGGCCTCGGCATGCCGGTCGTCGCGCGATGCCTCGCGCCGCAGGCGATCGATGGCTCGGTTGCGTGCGGTCGTGATGATCCAACCGGACGGGCTCGGCGGGAGTCCGTGGGTCGGCCAGCGTTGTACGGCGGCGGTGAAGGCGTCCTGCACCGCGTCCTCGGCGACGGTGATATCGCCGAAGACGCGGATCAGGCTGGCGACCGCGCGGCCGTAATGTTCGGTGAAGACGGCCGCGATCGCGGCGTCGGTGACCATCTCAGTAATCGGCCACCGGCCGGACCTCGATCGGCAAGGTGAGTACAGCGGCCATCCTCTTGCCCCAGTCGAGCGCTTCGTCCAGATCGGCCGCCGCAATGACGGTGAACCCGCCGATGTGCTCCTTACTCTCGACATACGGGCCGTCGGTGACCAGCACATCATTGCCCTGCGCGCGCAGCACGGTCGCGGTACTCGGCGCATGCAGTCCCGCGGCGAAAACCCAGGCGCCCGCGGCCCGGATCTCATCGTTCAGCGCGGACAGATCGCGCATGATCTCGTCGAGATTGTCCGGCGGCGCAGTGCCATCGGGCTGATAGATGCTGAGCAGATACTGCTGCACGGCTCCTCCTCATCCCCGCTGGTAAGTGGCGATCACCACGCCGGTGGGGGTGGTGACGCTGTCGGTGAGTCGCAGTTCACCGAGGTCCGCGTCCTCGAACAGCCGCCGCCCGCCGCCGACCACGATCGGATGGATCAGCAATAGATACTCGTCGACGAGATCGTTGCGCATCAGCGTTTGCAGCAGATTGCTGCTGCCGAGTACCACCAGATCCTGCCCCAATTCGCGCACCGCGGCGACAATATCGCCGCCGAGCAGCGTGGAGTTCTCCCACGGCAACGGTTCGGTCAGGGTCCGGGACGCGACGAACTTCTCGGTTTTGTTGAGCACCTCGGTGTATGGATTGTCGGTTTGCTGCGGCCAGACGCCGTAGAAGTCCTCGTAGGTCCGCCGTCCGAGCAACAGCGCACCGTGCTGGGTCGCCATATGCTCGCCCATGACCCTGGCCTGCTCGGGATCGTCGTGGCGATGCGCCCAGCCGCCGCTGCGGAAACCGTCCCGGGTGTCCTCATCGGCGCGGCCGGGGGACTGCATGACACCGTCCAGGGTCAGGTGCTCAACCGCGATGATCTTGCTCATATCTCGCCTCCTGTCGTTGGCCGGTCCGTTACCAGCTGCACCTCCTACACGAACGGTCCCCTGTCGAATCGACATGGCCGACAGAATTTCTTCGAAAGAATTACTCTGCGCGCACTCGGCATCGATCCCGCGACGGTCGCCTGACCGAAGATTCCGCGGACCCGCCCACGGCCTGGGAGCGCGCCCCACGCTTAATGTGGCCAATGGCCCCGGTCGCGATGACCATCGGTGCACAGCGGCTGGCCCCGACTCCGGTCGTCACCACCGTGCTGATCTTCCAGATCATCACCCGCTCGCCCGGAGCGCTGTCGAATCCGATCACTACGATTGAGGCGGCTTCTTACCGGGTATCACGGCTGGGCGGTGGCAGAACGACCTGGTGAGCGCGGACCGGTGGGGCGATGCGACACCCCGTTCATGAATGGGCTTGCATAATCGTGCATAATCATCACATGGATGATTCGTCGGGTGACCCGGTGTTGCGGGTCGCGGTCGCCGGTGCCAGTGGATACGCCGGCGGTGAAGTGCTGCGTCTATTGCTCGGTCATCCGGCCTACCGCGACGGACGCCTCGTCATCGGCGCGCTCACCGCGGGCTCGAATGCGGGCAGCACGCTCGGGGAGCTCCAGCCGCATCTGCTGCCGCTCGCCGATCGCGTGCTCGCCCCGACCACCGTCGACGAGCTGGCCGGTCACGACATCGTCTTCCTCGGTCTGCCGCACGGGCAGTCCGCCGCCATCGCCGAGCAGCTGCCGGAGTCGACGGTGATCATCGATTGCGGCGCCGACTTCCGGCTGACCGATGCGGCGGCCTGGGAGAAGTACTACGGCACCACCCACGCGGGCAGCTGGCCGTACGGCCTGCCGGAATTGCCGGGCGGGCGCGAACGGCTGCGCGGCGCGCATCGGATCGCCGTTCCCGGTTGCTATCCCACGGTCGCCAGCCTCGCACTGGCACCGGCGATCGCGGCCGGAATCATCGAACCGAAGGTGAATGTGGTTGCGGTGAGCGGTACTTCGGGCGCGGGTCGCAAACTGGACGCCGGCCTGCTCGGCTCCGAGGTGATGGGTTCAGCGCGGGCCTACGGCATCGCGGGCGCGCACCGGCACACCCCGGAGATCGCGCAGAACCTGCAGGCCGCCGGTGGCACCGCGGTCGCCGTATCGTTCACCCCGGTGCTGGCGCCGATGCCGCGCGGCATCCTCGCGACCTGCACCGCCCCGGTCCGGGTGGACGCCGCGCAAGCGCGCGCCGTCTATGAAAAGGCTTACGCCGACGAACCATTCGTGTATCTACTGCCGGAAGGCACACTGCCGCAGACGGGTTCGGTGCTCGGCTCCAATGCCGTCACCCTCCAGGTCGCGGTGGATGCCGATGCCGGACTGCTCGTGGTGATCGGCGCGATCGACAACCTGACCAAGGGCACCGCGGGCGCCGCGGTCCAATCCATGAATCTGGCCGTCGGATTCGACGAGACCGCAGGACTTTCCACCGTAGGAGTGGCACCGTGACGACGATCGAAACACCGGCCGGAAAGCTGGTCCGGAGTCAGGGCGTGACCGCACCGCTCGGCTTCCGGGCGGCGGGCATCGCCGCGGGCATCAAGGCCAGCGGAAAGCCCGATCTGGCACTGGTATTCAACGAGGGCCCGGAATACGCGGCCGCGGGCGTATTCACCCGCAACCAGGTGAAGGCCGCACCCGTGCTGTGGTCGCAGCAGGTGCTCACCGGTGGCCGGTTGCGCGCGGTGATCCTGAATTCCGGCGGCGCCAATGCCTGCACCGGTCCGGGCGGATTCCAGGACACCCACCAGACCGCCGAGGAATTGGCCAAGGCGCTCAGCAATTGGGGCACCGAAACCGGCGCGGGCGAAATCGCGGTCTGCTCGACGGGTTTGATCGGCGACCGGCTGCCGATGGACAAGGTGGTTCCGGCCGTCAGCGAGATCGTGCACGAAATGGGCGGCGGACTATCCGGCGGACTCGATGCCGCGCACGCGATCATGACCACCGACACCGTGCCCAAGGAGGCGGCCTTCCACCACCGCGACAAGTGGAATGTCGGCGGCATGGCCAAGGGTGCCGGCATGCTCGCACCGTCACTGGCGACCATGCTGGTGGTGCTCACCACCGACGCCGCCGTCAGCGCCGAACAACTGGATCGCGCACTGCGCAACGCGACTCGGCTCACCTTCGACCGCCTCGACGTCGACGGCTCCTGCTCCACCAATGACACCGTGCTGCTGCTCGCCAACGGGGCGAGCGCGGTCGCACCGGCCCAGGAGGAACTGGACGCGGCGGTGCTCGCGGTCTGCGACGATCTGGCCGCCCAGCTGATGGCCGACGCCGAGGGCGTGACCAAGCGGGTGCACATCACCGTCGCCGGTGCGGTCTCTGAGGACGAGGCGCTGATCGCGGCCCGCGCCGTGGCCCGCGACAGTCTGGTCAAGACCGCGCTTTTCGGCTCCGACCCGAACTGGGGCCGGGTGCTCGCCGCCGTCGGCATCGCCCCGATCACCCTGGATCCCAACCGGATTTCGGTGTCGTTCAACGGAAATCCGGTCTGCGTCGACAGCGTCGGTGCGCCGGGCGCGCGCGAGGTCGATCTGTCCGGCGCCGATATCGAGGTACGGATCGAACTGCATGTCGGTGACGGCACCGCCACCGTGCGGACCACCGACCTTTCGCACGGCTACGTCGAAGAGAATTCGGCCTACAGCTCATGACCAGCGATGCGGTGCGGGAACTTTCGGCCCTGGACAAGGCGCACGTCCTCGCCGACGCCCTGCCGTGGCTGCAGAAGTTCCGCGACAAGATCGTGGTCGTCAAATACGGCGGCAACGCGATGATCGACGCGGAGCTCAAAGCGGCCTTCGCCGCCGATATGGCATTCCTGCGCACCGTCGGCGTGCACCCGGTGGTGGTGCACGGCGGCGGACCGCAGATCAGTGCGATGCTCGAAAAGCTCGGGCTGCACGGCGAATTCCGCGGCGGCTTCCGCGTGACCACACCCGAGGTGATGGATGTGGTGCGGATGGTGCTGTTCGGTCAGGTCGGCCGGGAACTGGTCGGGTTGATCAACGCGCACGGTCCGTACGCGGTCGGCATCTCCGGTGAGGACGCGCGACTGTTCACCGCGACCCGGCGCACCGTCGATGTCGACGGCGAGGCGACTGATATCGGTCTGGTCGGCGATGTCACCGAGGTGAATGCCGACGCGGTGCTCGACCTCATCGGCGCGGGGCGCATTCCGGTGGTCTCCACCATCGCCCCGGACGCCGACGGCGTGGTGCACAACATCAATGCCGACACCGCCGCGGCCGCACTCGCCGAGGGCATCGGCGCGGAAAAACTGGTGATCCTGACCGACGTCGAGGGCCTGTACACCAACTGGCCGGACCGTTCGTCGCTCACCTCGCACATCGATGCGGCCGACCTGGCCGAGTTGCTCCCGCGACTGGATGCGGGCATGGTGCCCAAGATGGAAGCCTGCCTGCGCGCCGTGCAAGGCGGGGTGCCGACCGCACATGTCATCGACGGTCGGGTCCCGCATTCGGTGCTGTTGGAACTGTTCACCGGAGAAGGAATCGGAACGATGGTGACGCCCGCCCCGCTCCCGACGAGCGCGGCGGACACACTGAACGGAACGAGAATATGAGCGATACAGCAGAGTTGCGGCAGCGGTGGTCCGCCGCGTTGATGAAGAACTACGCCACACCCAAGGTCGCGCTGGTGCGCGGTGCGGGTGCGGTGGTCTACGACGCGGATGGCAGACGCTACGTCGACTTCCTCGGCGGTATCGCGGTCAACAGCCTCGGTCACGCCCATCCGGCGATTCTGGCAGCCGTTACCCAGCAGCTCGGCACGCTGGGCCACACCTCGAACCTCTACGCCAACGAACCGGTCATCGAACTGGCCGAGCGGTTGCTCGCGCATTTCGGCGACGGTGAATTCGGGGACGGCCACGGCCGCGCGTTCTTCTGCAACTCCGGCACCGAGGCCAATGAGGCGGCGTTCAAGATCGCGCGGCTGACCGGGCGGTCCAAGATCATCGCGACCGATGAGGCCTTCCACGGCCGCACCATGGGCGCGCTCGCACTCACCGGACAGCCGTCCAAGCGGGCGCCGTTCGAGCCGATGCCGCCCGGTGTCGTCCATGTGCCCTACGGTGATCTGGCGGCGCTCGAGGCGGTTGTCGACGCGGACACCGCGGCGGTATTCCTCGAACCGATCATGGGGGAGAGCGGTGTTGTCGTGCCGCCCACCGACTATCTGGTCAAGGCGCGGGAAATCACCGCGCGTCACGGCGCACTGCTGATCCTCGACGAGGTGCAGACCGGAATCGGCCGGTGCGGAAAGTTCTACGCGCACCAGGCATTCGGCATCGTGCCGGATGTGATCACCCTCGCCAAGGGGCTGGGTGGCGGGCTGCCGATCGGTGCGGTGCTGGCCACCGGACCGGCGGCCGATCTGCTGACCCCGGGCCTGCACGGCACCACGTTCGGCGGCAATGCGGTATGCGCCGCAGCGGCTTTGGCGGTATTGCGGACGATCGATGAGACCGATTTGCTCGCCCATGTCGAATCCGTCGGCAAGCGGCTCTGCGACGGCATCGAACTGCTGGAGCACCCGCTGATCGATCACGTTCGCGGTGCGGGTCTGCTGCTCGGTATCGTGCTGACCGAGGATATCTCGGCCGAGGTCGAGAACCGGGCGCGGGAGGCGGGCTATCTGGTGAATGCGCCCAAGCCCAACATCATTCGGCTCGCGCCGCCCCTGGTGCTCACCGAGACCCAGTCCGATAATTTCGTGGGCGATCTGCCCGCGATCCTCGACGGTGCGATCGCGGACGCGAAGGGGGTCAAATGAGTCTGCGGCATTTTTTGCGCGACGATGATGTCACACCGGCCGAGCAGGCCGAAATCCTCTCGCTCGCAGCAGAATTGAAGAAGGATCCGTTCGCGCACCGGCCGCTGGCCGGGCCGCGCGGGGTCGGGGTGATCTTCGAGAAGAACTCCACCCGCACGCGGTTCTCCTTCGAAATGGGTATCGCGCAGCTCGGTGGGCATGCGGTGGTGGTCGATGGTCGCGACACTCAGCTCGGGCGCGAGGAGACCCTCGGTGATACCGGCAGGGTGCTCTCGCGCTACGTCGATGCGATCGTGTGGCGGACCTTCGAACAGGTGCGGCTGGACGAAATGGCGGTCACCGCGACGGTTCCGGTCGTCAATGCGTTGTCCAACGAGTTCCACCCGTGTCAGGTGCTCGCCGATCTGCAGACCCTCGTCGAGCGCAAGGGCAGTCTGGTCGGGCGCAACCTCACCTACTTCGGTGACGGTGCGAACAATATGGCGCACTCGCTGCTGCTCGGTGGTGTAACCGCGGGATTGAATGTAACCATCGCCGCGCCAACCGGTTTCGAGCCGCTGCCGTGGATTCTGGAGGCCGCTCGCAAGCGCGCCGCCGAGACCGGCGCGACCATCACGATGAGCAGCGATCCGGTCGCCGCGGCGGCGGGTGCCGATGCGCTGGTGACCGACACCTGGACCTCGATGGGGCAGGAGAACGACGGCCTCGACCGGGTCGGCCCGTTCCGTCCGTTCCAGCTCAACGCCGATCTGCTCGCCAAGGCGCAGCCGGATGCCGTTGTGCTGCACTGCCTTCCGGCGCATCGCGGCGAGGAGATCACCGACGACGTGCTCGACGGTCCGCACAGTGTGGTGTGGGACGAGGCGGAGAACCGGCTGCACGCGCAGAAGGCGCTGCTGGTGTGGTTGTTGGCCAAGCGAGGTGAAGCGCGGTGAGTGCGAGACCTCGCGGCGAGGTTCGGCCATGACAGTCCAACCCGACGCGGGCAAGTCCGCCCCGGCTATCGCCCGTACCCGCGCCGGTCGCCAGTCCCGCATCATCGAACTGCTGACGGTGCACGCGGTCCGCAGTCAAACCGAACTCGCCGCCTTGCTCGCCGCCGAGGGCATCGAAACCACCCAGGCCACGCTGTCTCGCGACCTCGATGAACTCGGCGCCGTGAAATTGCGCGCCGCCGACGGCGGTGCGGGCGTCTACGTGGTACCCGAAGACGGCAGTCCGGTCCGCGGTGTCACCGGCGGCACCGACCGCCTCTCCAAACTCCTCGGCGACCTGCTCGTCTCCACCGATGCCAGTGGCAATATCGCCGTCCTGCGCACCCCACCCGGCGCCGCCCACTACCTGGCCAGCGCCCTGGACCGCGCTGCCCTGCCCTTCATCGTCGGCACCATCGCCGGTGACGACACCATCGCCGTCATCGCGCGCGAACCCCTGACCGGGGCCGAACTAGCCACCAGAATCGAGGAATTGGCCTGAGCCGCTGATCCCCGTCGTCCTGTGCCTACCTCGCATAGGCATGGGGCACAACCCATGCGAGGTAGGCATCGGCTACATGTCAGCCGAAGGGGTACTGGCCGCCGCCGTGCGGGGTGCTGCCAGCGGTGCCGATGCTGATGATGTCCTGGATGAAATCGACTATGGCGCGGCCTACATCGAGGACGTCGTTGCCGAGAGTGCTGAATTCGCCCGCCAAGAGGTGCAGCATGGGGTCCGTCCTTTGCCCGCTCCGATAGTTACCGGATCAAGCGTGACATAGCGGGAAGGGGGTGCCAAGGTGCTAGCGGAAGGTGGAACACCGAGCGGCACTGACGTTCACTCTGACGGTCGTCGTCAGTGTCGGGCGGTCGAGGCGTCTACTTATCCGTGTGCCGCGGTCTGCTCCGCTTGCTGCTCGGGTAGCGCGGTCGTACGGATGTTCTTGACGACCGCGACGATCCGGTCCACATCCTCGTCGGAGAAGATGTCCTCCGGGCCGGTCGGTGCTACCGCCTTGAAGGGCTGCTCGTAGAGCGCACCCACCTCGATCACTCCGTTCTTCCTGACGTAGTCGGTGAGCAGGTTCAGGAAGTGGAGTTGGCTGGCGGTGAGGGTGCGGCCGGTGTGGAATTCGTCGAAGGCGGCGGCGGCCGCGGTGGCGTCGAGGCCGGTGAGCGAACGCAGGAACAGGCCGAGTCCGCCGTGCGTGGCGGCGGCGTGCTCGATGTCCTCGGCGGTGCCGAATCCGTTGTCGAGGAAGACGTTTTCCAGTTCGCCGAGGTCTGCGGAGGTGATCTGCTTGTTGCGCAACAGTTTCTGCACCGCGAGTACGTCCTCGTGGCTGCGCAGGTAGGTGCGGACCTTCGATTCGAAGCGCGCCATGCCCTTACCGCCGCCGGGGAGCACAGCTATCGCGATGTCGTTCACTTCGCCGAGTTCGTCCCGGAAATCGGTGTAGAGCGGATTCTGGGCGTCTTTGGCGGGAATCGCCTTGACCAATCCCCGCAGCCGTCGACGCAGCGTTTCCAACATAGGGACGGTGACATCCTCCCACCACGCGTCGCCGGCCACCTCTTCGAGGAACGCGTGCCGCTGCCGGATGGCGGTGATGCTGTTCAGTCCGGGATCCAGCAGAGCGTTCGCGATCTCCTGGACTTTCTCCCGCAGTCCGTCGTAGCTCGTGTCGCCGGTGAGGTGCGCCAATTGCAGCCGCAGCGCGAGCAATTCGGGCACCGGCCGGGGGATCAGCGAAGTGTCGAACCGCTGCCCGTCGAACGGCTTGCCCTCCTCGGTGCGCGCATACGTGCGCCCCAGCCAATACAGCACATGGAACAACTCGCCTACCGCGCCCACCGCATCCTGCGCGGGCACCTCGCCCGTCCGATGGACGGCGATATTCCCGCGCCGCCGCACCACATCCATCTTCGTCACGATCACCGACCCCGCCACCTGCACCAGCGTCGGTTCCTTGATCTTGGCGCCCACGGATCGTGTCGGTTTCCACGACTTATGAGTGTTTGGACGGCAACGCCCCGGGGACCGTGGTGTGTGAACCGGTCCCGGGGGTGCGTGCGTTACGGATGCCGAGTAGGTGGCCGTACAGCCCACCAGCCGATCTCGCGATGGGCCAACTTCACTGCTCAGTGCTCCCGCGATGTGTCCGGCTTCATGCGTCCGGCGCTGATCAGCGTTTGCCGTGCCGCCTTCTTGCGAGGGCACTCGGTTGCGCGGCAGCCTCGGTGCTGCTGCATGGTCGCGTGCGCCTCTTCGACGCTGAAGGGCCACTCGGGGGCTGCGTGAGGCCAGCCCGCAGACCTCTGTCGGCTGGCTCTCCACTCGGCTTGGACGCGGTCGATAATGTCCTGGACGCTGTCCCCCGGCCTGATGGTTCGCCATCGTCTTGCCACCAATTGGAGTTCATTGCCGCCTCAATCCTCTTGTCATCTTTGGGTTGGGAGTCACCGGAGCCGGAGGAGCACCCACTCCGGCTCCGGTGTCGACGGCACCTGAATACTGGATCTGGCACAGACTTGGTGATTGACCCGTTCGGGATGCGAAGGGGCGGTTGATAGTTCATCATGTCGCGGGTGTTCTGATCTTGAACTGATGAGGGTCCTGTTCCCGCATCTGGACGGTCTGCGGATCGAGGCGATCCGCGCGGCGGGGTCAACAGTGCGGATCGAGGCCGCCACCGGTGAGGATCCGGTCGCGTGTTCGGGCTGCGGGATGCTGTCCGGGCGGATCCACAGCCGTTACCAGCGGCGGCTGTCCGATACCTCGATCACCGGCCTCGAGGTCCTGATCGGTTTACAGGTCCGCAGACTGTTCTGCGACAACTCCGAGTGCGGCAAAACAACTTTCACCGAACAAGTGCCGCAGCTCGCGACCAAGTATGCCCGCCACACAGTGACCCTGCAGCGTGTGTTGTGCGCGGTCGCGCTGGCTTTGGGCGGCCGCGCTGGAGCGCGGCTGACTCGACAGTTGGCCGCCACAGTGAGCCGGATGACGTTGCTGCGCCAGATCCGAGCGTTGCCCGATCCGCAGCACCCGATCCCGCGGGTATTGGGCGTGGACGACTTCGCCCTGCGCCGCGGGCACCATTACGGAAAGATCTTGATCGATATGCAGACTCGCCGTCCGATCGAGGTTCTCGACGACCGAACCGCCGACACCCTCACGGCCTGGTTGCGGGCGCATCCGGGCGTGGAGATCGTCTGCCGGGACCGCGCCGGTGCCTACGCTGAGGGCACCGCCGCGGGAGCACCGGACGCGGTGCAGGTCGCCGATCGCTGGCACATTTGGCACAACCTCGGCGAGGCGGTCGAACGCACTGTGGCACGCCACCGCGCCAGCCTGCCCGCCGCGATCACCGCCCCCGAGCCGCAGGACGGGCCCGATATCGCCGCGGTTGCCGCCGACATCCTTCCCGGGCCACCCACGCCCGGCGAACGGCAGGATCGCACCGCGGTGCGCACTCGCCAGCGCTGGGCCGAGGTCCATTCGCTGCTGGCCCAGGGCACGAGCATCCTTGCGATCAGTCGCGAGCTGGGCCTGTCCCGTGGCACCACACGCCGCTTCGCCCGCGCCGAGTCGGCCTGGCAAATGTTCGGCCGCGCGAAAACCGACCTACTCAGGAAGCGAATCCTGTTGAGCGACTGAGCAATCAAATCTACCGAATCACGAAATCTGTGCCAGATCCACGATTCGCGTGCCGTTGACAAACGTATCATTCTGTCGGACGAGCGATCGTACTCTGGATCAGCCGGGAAAGGTGGGTGATGACGAGACGACACCGACCACTTCTGCCCGCCGCTAGCGGGCCACGTCCGTGGCTGCGGCGTTCCTGCCTGGCCGACTTTGTTCCTCTACACCAGGTTCTGCGCGGGCAGGGTTCATACCCATTGGCGTCCAACGCTTTCGGATGACAGCCATTCGCTGGCGCGACTCAGATGCGGGTAATTTGGCGACCCTTCGTCAGCTACTTGCAAACGCCGAAATGCGCTCTCCCAGTTGAGAACTCAAAGATGATCGCTACACTTTGAGACATGCAAATCTTGATTGGCCCGCAGCCCCTTGCCGAGAGTGGCGCACGCCAACGCTCGCGGAGCCGCCGCGCGAAACCTGGTGGCCAAGTAGCGGAACGAAACCTCGCGTGAAGGTATGTCGTGCATTGAGCTTTTGACAGGTCATCGTCCGACTCCCTTGTCCCGGTCCCAGCAATGTCCGCGTGAACACGCGGTAACCGCTGGCTCCGGTGCGTCGAAGTTCGGCATCGATGGCCCGCAGTATGCCCAACGGTGGACGAGTAACCGTTGGGATCGGAATTGAGTAGGAGGCGGTTATGGTTACGCACGGGGATCAGGAACCCACATCGGTGGCTGGATCGCTGGCCGAGCTTCTTCGGCACGGCGATCAAGGATTCCACCAGCAGTTGCAGAAGATTCTGAGCAACCCAAACTTCGCCGTCACGGAAAAGCAGAGCCAGGAGCAGCGGCGGGCGAACGCGTATGACCATTTGGGACACCTGGTTAACGAGATCGGAACCCGCGATGTCGCGACCGATCTGCCCAAACTGTTCGCGGTATTCGACTGGTCTGCGGTGCTGGCGACGGACCTGATCCCGCTGATCTCCGGCCATTACAACCTGGCCTCGGGCAGCCTGGCCACCCTGACCGACTCCGAGTCCGCCCAGCTGTACCTGAAGGACCTGGATAACGCCGCCAGCATCGGTGTCATGCTGTTGACCGAGTTCGGGTGCGGCTCCAACGTCCAATTCATGCAGACCCGTGCCACCTGGGACGGTGAGGGGTACGTGCTCAACTCCCCGGACTCGCAGGCATGGAAGTTCATGCCCAGTGTCGGAATCCCGGTTTCCCGGGTCTGCGTCATCGGTGCACGGTTGATCGACGCGGCGGGCATCGATCAGGGCGTGCACCTGTTCACAGCGCGACTACGCCTCGAGAATGGTGACCCGGCTCCAGGCGTGACGATCACCCAACTCGACCATCAGCCGCTGGTCATCATGGACAACTCGTTCATCCGCTTCGACAATCTCCGGGTCGAGCGTAGCGACTGGCTGATCAACAACCTGGCCACTATCGATGGCAACGGGGTGTTGACGTGGCGTGACGAGGACAGTCGGCGGCGGGGTTTCGCCTCGGCGATCAGCCAACTGACTGTTGGACGTTTGGCGCTCTCGTCGTGCCTGAACGCCACAGCCCGCGCCTCGCTCTACATCGCCCTGCGTTACGCCGCCAAGCGGGGAGTGCCGTTGACGCCTGTCGACCGGACGCTCATGTTCGATATCCCGCATGTGCGGGATACCCTGCTCACCGACCTGGCCGGAACTGTCGCCCGAACCGTTTACGGCAACGCGGTCAAGACCTTCCTTGCGGGCGCTGATCTCACCGCCCGCGACACCGTCGTGTCGGTGATGTTGGCCAAGTATTTCATCCAGAAGCACGCGTTGGAGACGGTCACCGACAGTCGGATCAAAATGGCTGCGCAGGGTATGTTCAGCGCCAACCGGGTCGCCGACTACCTCGGAGTCAATCATGCCGCCATCACGGGCGAAGGCGACATCTACGTCCTCGGTAGCGTCGGCGGTCGCGTTCTGGCCAAGCAGCTCGTCGGCTCACTGCCCCCCGCACCCGTTCTCCACGATCCCGCCGACCCCGGAGACCGGTCGCGCTTGTTGCGCGCCCGCACACTGACGATCGCCCAAGAGGTTCAACCGCTGCTTGGCGATCCATCGCTTCAGTCTCGGCTGGAGGTCATTCCGGACGCGCTCGAGCTCGCCGAGGCCTCCTGCGCCGAGCAGGCTCTGCGGTTGCTCGACGAACATGCCGAGCATCATCCTGAGATCGCTGCCGTGCGTGACGTGTTCGGTCTCTACCAGATCGACAAGGAGTCCGCGTGGTATCTCACCCACGGTCTCCTCGACGTCGCTGCCGTGAAGGCTGTGAAGCAGCAGCTGCGCAAGGGGCTGCTCTTCCAGGCCATCGACAATCTCGCCGAGGCTCTGCCGGCATTGTTGGACGCGTTCGGTTTCGACGACGAGGTCCTCGGTGCACCAGCGCTGGCTGAGGATGTGCCCGGCGCGTGGGCGGCACGCTGCAACGACCCACGCCGCAACTAGTCCTGCCAAGACAACCCCGTTAGGGGCGCCCCAGTGGGCGCCCCTAACGGGGCTTTGCAAGGGAACGGCGAGCAGTGCTGTCGTGGTTGCGCTGAAGCGCAGTAGTCCACGGTAAGCCGAGATAGACAGCGATAGCACGCGGCGAGTAAGCCGGGCGGCTCCGCTGATAATGCTCAACAACACGAGGGTCGTACTCGAAACATGGTGCTGCAGTGTGGGGTTGGGCCGATCAACCGCCGCGATCGCACGACCATGGCTCGGTCGTCTAACCGGGCGTCGGCTGATCGGCCAGCGTTCGCGCCACCGCGTTCTCGACCCCTGGACACCACAGAGGTTTCGATCATCTTGTTGTGCTTGGGACCCGACAAGCGCTTTACGCCGAAGCCCCTCGTCAGCTCGAAGTAGCCACACTGCACCAAGTTTGACGACATTCCCGCTCAGACGTCACTGCCGCCGCAGCGCCAGCCAGCACACGTTACACACGACCTGACGATGTGCGGCCGACACCTACCCCGGCTGAGGGAATTCTGTTGGCAGGGAACAACATAGCTACCCGAAGGCCGTCGCTCGGCCCTCACCTTAGGTACTATGCTGCCGCAACCGATCTCAAGGAGACTACGTGTATCCGCAGCACACGCATCAGGGTGCTACCGCAGCTGACCCAATGTCGTCGATCGGGTTCAAAGGCCCTCGAATCAAGATATACAGTCCAGAATTCGCGGCCGATCCCCACGGGTTCTACCGCCAGATGCGTGAAGACTACGGATCGCTGGTTCCGGTTGAGCTGTGGGCAGGTGTTCCTGCCACCCTGGTTATCAAGTATCGGACCGCCGTCCGCATTCTCAGCGACTCCGACCATTTTCCAGCCGATCCGAGTGCCTGGCACAGGGACGCACCTGCTGATATCCCGATCATGCCGATGATCGGCCCTCGCCCCAACGCAATCCGTACCAGCGGTGCAGCGCACACGCGCTACCGCGGTGCTTTGAACCACGCCTTGGCCGGGATCGACCTCAACTCGCTGCAACCCATGGTGGAGCAAACCGCCATCCCGATCATCAACGCGTTCTGTAGGGCCGCGAAGCAGACCGCGAGGCCTGGGGAGGGCGCGAAGGCCGACGTGTTGAACCAGTACATACTCCCGCTGGTTTTCCAAGTCTTCTGCCAGGTACTCGGCTGTCCACCGGACATCGGTGCGGAGGTCGCGAGGGCCAGTGCTGCGATGTTCGACGGTGTGGATACCGAAACAGTGAACGCAATAATGGGCGACGCGTTGCTTGAGCTTACCGCTCTGAAGCGTGCCCACCCGGCTGATGATGTCACCACGAGACTCGTCCAGCATTTCGCCGCATTGTCGGACGAGGAGATGGTGCATCAACTAGTTCTGCTGTTTGCGGCGGGTGTCGAGCCGCCTGTGAACCTCATCGCCAACACGCTGCTGTTGATGCTGACCGATCCTCGCTTCACCAATGCTGAGAGCCATTTGCCAACCAAGACCGCACTTTACGAGCGGCTGGAAACCGACCCACCAATGGCGAACTACTGCATTACCTATCCACGCCAGCCAATTCTGGTCGATGACGTGTGGCTGGCAGCGAATCAGCCGGTCATCATCAGCATGGCCGCCTGTAACACAGATCCAGAAATGAACACAGGCGAATTCCTCGACAACGGATGGCATCTGGCATTCAGCACCGGCCCCCACGCCTGTCCTGCTCATGCCCGGCCGTACGGGCTTCTGCTCGCTCAGGAAGCCATCGATCAACTCCTCGACACCCTGCCCGAAATGCGCCTAGCGGTTCCCGAAGAGAAGCTCGTCTGGCGCCCTGGCCCATTCCACCGAGCATTGACAGAATTGCCGGTTGTGCTCCCGGCTAGTGCACTGTTGATCGTGTAGCTCTTGGAGACCTGGCAGCCGGTGCGGTCCACCGACTGCACCTCGAACTGCTGGGCAAGATCGAACCGACCCCGATTCCGTCGATGGTTGGCCCGACCGAGATCGAGCAAGTGCGGACGGCTGCTCGCGAGTTCAGCTCATGGGATCACACCTACGGTGGCGGGCTGGTTCGGGAAGCCGTATCCGCCCAACTGCGCTACGCCGTGAATCTGCTGGGTGCCAAGACGGCGGAGAAACACCGGACGGAGCTTCATAGCGCTGTCGGCTTCCTTGGGCACACCGCTGGATTCATGGCCTTCGACGCTTACGCTCACACCGATGCTCGCAGCATGTTCCAGCTCGGCCTCACCTGTGCCGAAGAGGTTGGTGACTCGCACCTGCGCGGCAAGGTGCTGTCGTCGATGGCACGGCAAGCTATCTGGTGCGGTCATCCTGACGATGGCCTGACGTTCATCGAACTGGCCATGGTGCGTGCCGATCGGCTGACCGCCACCGAACGAGCAATGCTGCATTCAGCACGGGCTCGGGCGCTGGCCAAAATGCATCGAACCGAGGAAGCCGTGCGAGCGGTTGGTCAGGCCGATGACGAATTCGCCCATGCCTCACCGGCGAATGACCCTCCGTGGATGTCTTATTACGACGCCGCCCAACACTCGGGCGATACCGGCCATGCCCTGTTCGATGTTGCACTCGACGGCCGATTCGACGGCGAAGCCAAGCGACGACTGCAGGTGGCGGTCGCTGGACATACGTCCACCTTCGTTCGCTCACGGGCGATTTCGGGCATCAAGCTGGCATCGCTCACGATGGCGACTGGCGATCCGTTAGAAGCAGCCTCGTTGGGCCGGGCGGCTTTGGTCGATGCCGGACATCTGCGTTCCCGTCGCGCCGCCGACGACCTGCGCGAGCTTCGCATGTTCGCGAAGCCGCATATTCGTGCCACCGAGGTCCAGGAGTTGCATGCCCAGATCGACCGCATGCTGATTCACGCATGAGCGAGGCGGTCGACACCGACTGGCTGGCGATCGTGCGATCGGCGGGTTCCGTGGTAGGACTCGATGTCGATCAGGCCGAGCTAATTCAGGTGAGCGAAAACGCCATCTACCGGCTGTCGGGATGCGTTGTTGCTCGGGCTAGCCGACCAGGCCAACTGGCCGCAGCGCGGCGTGAAGTGAACGTCGCTCGCTGGCTTGAAGCGTCCGGTGTCCCAGCCGTACAGGTTGTTCCGGATGTCGACCAGCCGGTAGACGTTGGCGACCGAGCGGTCACCTTCTGGCGCGAGCTCCCGCCGCACCACCACGGCACGCCGACGCAGGTGGCCGCGGTCCTGAAGCAGCTGCATCGCCTGCCGCCGCCGACAGATTTCGATCTCGGCGAAGTGGCGCCGTTCGTGCGACTGGAAGAGCGAATCGGGGCTGCTCATGGCTGGGGCGACGAGGATCGGCAGTGGCTGCACACTCGTCTCGCCGAATTACAGCAGCGGTGGAAAGAACTGCCGAAAGGCTTGCCGTGGTGCGTCATCCACGGCGACGCCTGGGTCGGAAACATAGCCGCCATGGACGATGGCTGGGCCGTACTGCTCGATCTGGAACGCAGCTCGATCGGGCCGCCTGAGTGGGATCTGGTGCACACGGCGATCAAGTGGAGATCGTTCGGCTGGATTACCGCAGAGCAGTACGGCGAGTTCTGCGAGGTGTACGGACACGACGTAACGGAGTGGGCAGGCTTCGAACTGCTCCGCGACATACGGGAGTTCCGGATGACAACGATGGCGGTGCAGGCAGCATCGACCAGGCCGACGCTCCGGGAGCAGGCAGAGCACCGGCTGGCATGTATCCGAGGTGCGCGCGGGGCACGCCCATGGTCGGGGTGGAAAGCATTGGGGTGAGTTCACGGCTGAATGTCGTTGCCACGCATCAAGGTGTGTTGGGATCGGGCGAATGCTGAGCGAGCAGCTGGCCAATGGCACGAATCTTGTTCTCGTAAGACAGGTCTCTGAGATCGACTGGAGTCACAGCATCGATCGCTGAGGGCGGCCGTCGCAGCGCGGAACCGGATCGGCGAAATCGACGAAGCGGCCTCGCGTTATCGGCCGAAGTCGAATTCTGTACGGTATCGCGTACATTTTGGGGTATGCTGGTCTGCAGTAGATGCTGAGTGGAGGTCACAATCATGCGCGCAATGCACGCCACCGAGGCGCGGGCCAACTTCGCGGCAGTTCTCGATGCGGCCACCGAGGACAACGACGAAGTCGTCATCACGCGTAGCGGTGACAAGGAGCCCGCGGTCGTCATCAGTCTGCGTGAATACGAGGCACTGAAAGAAACGGCCTACCTGCTGGGCAGTCGGGCAAACGCTCGCCGTCTGATGGAGTCGATCGACAACGTCGAGCGGGGCCTGGTCGAACCGCGCGCGCTGACCGATGACGGAAGTGTTGAGGCATGAGCCGCAAGGTTCTGTTCGACGCCAACGGATGGGACGACTATCTGCACTGGCAGTCCGAGGATCGAGCCACGCTGAAGAAGCTGAACCGGTTGATCGAGGACATCCGCCGTAACGGCAACGCCGACGGTATCGGCAAGCCGGAGCCGCTGCGGCAGAACCTGTCCGGTTGGTGGTCTCGGCGGGTCACGAAGGAGCATCGCCTCGTGTACCGCGCCGATGACGATGTCGTTGTCGTCATTGCCTGTCGCTACCACTACGACGAGTGAATCGCCACGTAGGCACGGCTCTTAGGTTCGCTGGTTCGCGGACGCGACCCCAGTTGTGAATGGGCTTGCACCATCATGCATAATCATTTGCAGAATGACGCGGGCCCGCTCAGGCTGGTCCAGAGGCGTCGGGGCCGGCCCGCGCCCACCGCCCGGACACCCGCCATACTGCTGATACACCTATCGAACATCGAGGAGCACACAGAACATGTCCGAGCGCGTCGTACTCGCCTACTCCGGTGGGCTGGACACCTCCGTTGCGATCAGCTGGATCGGCAAGGAGACCGGCGCCGAGGTCGTGGCGGTCGCCATCGATCTGGGCCAGGGCGGCGAGGACATGAATGTGGTGCGCCAGCGTGCCCTGGACTGCGGTGCCGTCGAGGCGATCGTGGTCGATGCCCGCGACGAGTTCGCCAATGAGTACTGCCTGCCGACCATCCAGGCCAACGCCATGTATATGGGCCAGTACCCGCTGGTTTCGGCGATCAGCCGCCCGCTCATCGTCAAGCACCTGGTCGAGGCCGCCAAGTTCCACGGCGCGAGCACCGTCGCGCACGGCTGCACCGGTAAGGGCAACGACCAGGTCCGCTTCGAGGTCGGCATCGGCGCGCTCGCCCCCGACCTGAATGTGATCGCACCGGTGCGCGACTACGCCTGGACCCGGGAGAAGGCCATCGCCTTCGCCGAGGAGAACCAGCTCCCGATCAATGTCACCAAGAAGTCGCCGTTCTCGATCGACCAGAACGTATGGGGCCGGGCGGTGGAAACCGGCTTCCTCGAGGACCTGTGGAACGCGCCGACCAAGGACGTCTACGACTACACCTCGGATCCGACGGTCAACTTCGAGGCGCCCGACGAACTGATCGTCACCTTCGACAAGGGTGTGCCGTTCGCCATCGACGGCCGTCAGGTCAGCGTGCTCGAGGCCATCGTCGAGCTGAACCGTCGGGCGGGCCGCCAGGGTGTCGGCCGCCTGGATATGGTCGAGGACCGGCTCGTCGGCATCAAGAGCCGTGAGATCTACGAGGCACCCGGTGCCATCGCGCTGATCACCGCGCACCAGGCCCTGGAAAACGTCACCATCGAGCGCGAACTGGGCCGCTACAAGCGGCAGGTCGAGCAGCGCTGGGGCGAGCTGGCCTACGACGGCCTGTGGTTCTCCCCGCTCAAGCGCGCGCTGGACGCATTCGTCGCCGAAACCCAGGAACATGTCACCGGTGAGATCCGGATGGTGCTGCACGGCGGTTCCGTGGTGGTCAACGGCCGCCGCTCCGAGCAGTCGCTCTACGACTTCAACCTGGCCACCTACGACGAGGGCGACACCTTCGACCAGTCCCTCGCCAAGGGCTTCGTACAGATCCACGGCCTGTCCTCCAAGGTCGCGGCGCGTCGCGACCTGAACCAGAAGTAGCGCGCCGGACCACGTCCGCCGGCGACTATTAGGCTCGAACGGGTCGGCGCTGCGGTGGCTGACCCGAAGGGAGCGCTATGCGGACCGATGACGACAGCTGGGATATCGAATCGAGTGTGGGCGCCACGGCTCTCGGCGTCGCGGCAATGCGAGCCGCCGAGAGCCGGCGCCCGGACGCACTGTTCCACGACCCGTATGCCGAAGTGCTGGTGACCGCCGCCGGTTCGGAATCCTGGACGCGCATGGTGCGTGGCGAGATCCCGGATCTCGAGGAGGCCGCGACAGCGTCGATGGGACCCATAATCTCGGCCCTGATCGCACGCACCTGCTATCTCGACGCTTATGTCCAGGAGGCGGCCACCGACGGCATCCGGCAGATCGTCATCCCCGCGGCGGGGCTGGACGCCAGGGCCTATCGGATCGAATGGCCGCTCGGCACAACGGTTTTCGAGCTGGATCTGCCGAAGGTGCTGGAGTTCAAGGACAGTGCGCTGGCGGACTTCCCGCCCGCGGCGCAACGCCGCGCGATCGCAGTGGATCTGCGCAAGGATTGGCCGGCGGCGTTGCGGGCCAATGGCTTCGATCCGGCCATGCCGACGGCATGGCTGGTGGAAGGACTCCTGCGTTACCTGCCCGCGGACGCTCAGGATCGGCTGTTCGAGAACATCGTGGCATCGAGCGCGCCGGGCAGTCGCGTCGCGATCTACCGCTCGGCTGGTGCGGCGCCGGACTCGAAGGCATTGCAGCAGGCACGATCCGCCGGGGTCGACGTCACGGTCGATGTCGGCGAACTGTGGTACTCCGACGAAGGTCGCAGCGATCCGATCGACTGGTTCATCGAACACGGCTGGACGGTGTCGCGCGCCGATCCGGCCGAGGTGCTGCGCAGCCGGGGCCGGGAGGTATCCGACGCGGCCGCCACCCACCTGAAGACCGATATTTTGTTCACCGCCCGACGACCCGGAGGAGACAGCACACGATGACGCAGAGCGGCAGCACCAACGAAGGGGCGCTCTGGGGCGGACGTTTCGCGTCCGGACCGGCCGCGGCAATGGCCGCGCTGAGCAAGTCGACCCATTTCGACTGGGCGCTGGCCCCCTACGACATTCGCGCGTCGAAGGCACACGCGCGCGTGCTGCACAAAGCGGGACTGCTGTCGGACAGCGACCTCGCCGCCATGCTTGCCGGACTGGATCACCTCGCGGCGGACGTGGATTCGGGTGCGTTCGCCCCCGCCGAAGCCGATGAGGACGTGCACGGCGCGCTGGAGCGTGGGCTGATCGATCGGGTCGGCGCCGAACTCGGCGGCCGACTGCGGGCCGGGCGCTCGCGTAACGACCAGGTGGCCACGCTCTTTCGGATGTGGCTGCGCGATGCGGCCCGCCGGATCGCCACCGGAGTCCTCGATGTGGTCGACGCGTTGGTCGCCCAGGCCGCCGCGCATCCGGACGCGGTGATGCCCGGCAAGACCCATCTGCAGGCCGCGCAGCCGGTGCTGCTCGCGCACCATCTCCTCGCGCACGCGCATCCGCTGCTGCGCGATATCGATCGGCTGCGCGACTTCGACAAGCGAGCGGCGGTGTCGCCCTATGGTTCCGGCGCACTGGCCGGTTCCTCGCTCGGACTCGATCCGGAAGCCATCGCGGCCGAACTGGATTTCACTGCCGCGGCGGCGAATTCGATCGACGCCACCTCCGCACGTGATTTCGCGGCCGAGGCGGCATTCGTGCTCGCCATGATCGGCGTCGATCTGAGCCGGATGGCCGAAGAGGTGATCATCTGGAGCACACCGGAATTCGGCTACATCACCCTGGCCGATGCCTGGTCCACCGGGTCGTCGATCATGCCGCAGAAGAAGAATCCGGACGTCTCCGAACTCACCCGTGGTAAGGCCGGCCGCCTCATCGGCAACCTGACTGGACTGCTGGCCACCCTGAAAGCTCAACCGCTGGCCTACAACCGGGACCTGCAGGAGGACAAGGAACCCCTGTTCGACTCGGTCGCGCAGCTCGAACTGCTGCTCCCGGCCATCGCGGGCCTGATCTCGACGCTCACCTTCCACACCGATCGCATGGCCGAACTCGCCCCCGCCGGTTTCACCCTCGCCACCGATATCGCCGAATGGCTGGTCCGGCAGGGTGTTCCGTTCCGTGTCGCGCACGAGGCCGCTGGTGCGTGCGTGCGTGCCGCCGAGGCGCGCGGTGTCGGCCTGGACGAGCTGACCGACGCGGAGTTCGCCGCCATCGATCCGGCCTTGACCCCGCAGGTCCGCGAGGTGCTCACCGTGCAGGGTTCGATCGCGTCCCGCAATGCGCGCGGCGGAACCGCGGGCGTGCAGGTCGCGGCACAACTCGATGAGATTCGGCACACGATTACGGAACTGCGCGGGTAATCGTCCACGCAACAAGGATGGGCTGGGGTAATCACCGTCGAGCGTCCACGTTGACCGACGCCGGGCCGAAATTGCGGCCGAGCAGAACCGCCACGTGCAGCAGTGGTGCGGCCAGCGCCGGGATAGCGTCCGGGTGGTGCAGCCGGCCCCGACGATAGCTCAGCAATTCGTGACCGGCGAGGCTCCAGTCGGGGACGGCTCCGGTGAGCTGTGCCTGCCGCAGCAGCCTGCCACCCGCCGCGGTTTACGCTCGGAAGATGACCTTGCTGTTGCTGGCGCTGGCCATCGCCTCCGAAATCACCGCGACCGTGTCGCTCAAAATCTCCGACGGTTTCACCAAACTCGTCCCCTCGATCATCGTGGTCATCGGGTACGGCGCGGCCTTCTTCTTCCTGTCCCGGGCGCTGAAGCGCGGCATGCCGATCGGTGTCGCCTACGGCATCTGGTCGGCTGTCGGCGTCGCGGCCATCGCCGTCATCGGTGTTCTATTCCTCGATGAAAGGCTCTCGTTGATCCAGGTCGGCGGTATCGCACTGGTGATTCTCGGTGTCCTGGCGCTGGAACTCGGCGGCGCGCACTGACATCCGCGCGGAGATTGTCGGTGCACGGCTGGTGAACGACTGATCGATCTCGTCGTCGCCAGTGCTGATGGGTCGCCGGTGGGTCCGGTTGAGCCCACCTGCTCTCAATCCTGCACGCGCACCGCGTATCCCGAATTGTCCAGCGCGGCGAGCACGTCGTCGCGATGCGTCGGCCCTCGGGTTTCCAAGGTCAGCGATACCTCGACCTCGTCTACGGCCAGCCAGCCACCCGTGCGCGAGTGCACCACATCCACCACGCTCGCACCTGTCTTCCCGACCACCGCGAGCAATTCGCTCAGCGCACCCGGGCGATCCGAAATCGTCACGCGCACAGCCAGATAGCGCCCGGCCGCGCCGAGACCATGACCGATGATCCTGGTCAGCATCATCGGATCGATATTTCCGCCGGACAGGATCGCGCACACCGGCCCCTGCACGCCGAGTTCGGCTGGCTCGCAACTCATCAGGGCAGCCACCGCAGCGGCACCGGCGGGCTCGACGATCAGCTTCGCGCGTTCCAGACACAGCAGCAGCGCCCTGGACAACGCATCCTCATCCACCGTCACCACTGCGGGCACATACGCCGCGACGTGCGCGAACGGCACCTCGCCCGGTAGGCCGACCGCGATACCGTCGGCCATGGTGGACATCCGTGCCACTCGCACCGGCCTACCCGCCGCCAGCGAATCCGGCCATGCGGCCGCCTCCGCCGCCTGCACCCCGACCACCCGCACCTGCGGCGCCACATGATGCAGGGCAGTGGCGACCCCGGCGAGTAGCCCACCGCCGCCGGTCGGCACGATCACCGTCCCGACCTCGGGCATCTGTTCGATGATCTCCAGGGCCACCGTCGCCTGCGCTGCGATGATATCGGCATGATCGAAGGGATGGATCAGCGTCGCACCGGTCCGCTCGGCGAAATCCAGTGCGGCATCCAGCGAGTCGTCGATGGTCTCACCGACCTGCCGTACCTCGGCGCCATAGGCCTTGGTGGCCACCAGCTTCGGCAGTGAGGCGCTCACCGGCATGAATACTGTCGAGCGAATCCCGAGCGAAGCCGCGGCCCATGCGACTCCCTGCGCGTGATTGCCCGCACTGGCCGCCACCACGCCACGCGCCCGGGCGTCCGGCGGGAGATTCGCGATCCGGAAATACGCCCCGCGCGGTTTGAACGATCCGGTCCGCTGCAGGTTCTCGCACTTCAACCGCACCTCGGTTCCGGCACGCTCGGATAGCACCCGCGACGCCACCACCGGCGTCCGCCGAATCACCGGCGCCAAGGCAGCCGCGGCTGCCTCGATCCGCTCCAGTCCCAGCAACTCCATGCGCCCATGCTGCCAGCCCACACCGTGCATGCGCTGCGAATGGTCCGGAGCCGTCCGATGATTTTCCGGCGCGACTACCTGGAGCGACCGCCTATCCGGCCTTCGCGAGATTATGGGCGAGGGCACCGAGTCGTGCCAGCCGGGCATCGCCCAATGGCGTCAGCTTCCCGCCGAGCCGGTTGGTGACGAAGGCCAGTGACATACCGGTGGCCGGATCGGCGAATGCTCCCGAGCCACCGAGGCCGAAATGGCCGAAGGCGGCGATGGGTTCGGCCTTCGACGGTTTCATCGGAACACCGTGGTAACCCAACCCCCACGGAATGCGGAACGCCAGCACGTAATCGGGTGTGAAGACCTGACGCCGGGTTATCTGCGCGATAGTCTCCGGGCGCAGCAACTGGAAATCGCCGAGCCGACCGTCGGTCGCGAGGGCGCTGTACATCCGCGCCAGGGCCCGCGCCGAGAAGACCCCGTTGACGCCCGGCATCACCGAATCATGTAGGCGCGGATCGGAAACCAGATCGGCGAACCCGCGCGGTGTGGTGTCGGTGGCCGCCGCGAAACGAGTCCGCCCCATGAGCCGCGCACTGTGCTCCCAACTCATGCCCGCAACGGTGAGCTTAGGAAAGTTGGTGGCAATGCGCGCGCGCTCGGATTCCGGCACCCGGAACCAGAGCTCTTGCGCCGCAAGCGGTTCCGCGATTTCTGTGCGCAACAGCTCGGTGAAGTCCGAACCGGAGACCCGTCGGATCAGCTCCGCGACCAGGTGTCCGAACGAGATTCCGTGATAGCCGCTGGTCACCGCGTGCCGCGGATCGGGGGAGCAGGCCGCGAGCGCGGCGGTCACCTCGGCATCGTCGAAGTAGCGCGCCACCGGACCGGGCAGCAGATCCCGTAACCGATGCAGGCCCGCCCGGTGGGTGAGCATTTCCCGCACCGTAATGCGCTCCTTGCCCGCCGCCCCGAATTCGGGCCAGTAGGTGGCGACCGGCTCGTCGTAGTCGAACAGACCGCGCTCGCCCAATCGGTGCGCCAGCGTCGAGATCACACCTTTGCCGGTGGAATAGGCCATGGCCACGGTATCGGCGGCCCACGGCACGTCCGGATGCGCGAATCCGGCCCACACATCGACGACCGGTTCGCCATGCTGATAGACCACCAGTGCGCCGCCGCCATCGCTCGGGCGGCGGAACAGCCTGTCGAATTCGGCGACCAGACGCACATAGCGACGATCCACCGACTGCGTTGTCGTCATCGGAATACCTCTGTTGCTCGATGAACCAACAGCATGGCATGACGGCGATGCGGCCCATCGAGGTGTTGAAATTCCGGCAACGAGACCAGCCGGTTCGGTGAACTTTTTCGGGCCGTCATTATCATGACCGAAACACCCACCAGCGCGTCCCCGGCCGTACCCGCGCCGTTCTGCTGCGCGCCTTCGGCTCGAATCCCTGAACTGTCAGGCGGCGGCCGCGGTCAAGGTTTCCATGGCCGCATCGGGATCGTCGACATCGACGACGAGACGGGTGAAGCCGGGACCGGCGAGGTCGATGAGAATGGCTTGACCGCTGAATCTGGTGTCCCAGAACTCTTTTCGCCCCTTGCCTCGGTAGGTGCCCGCCGCGATCACGCCGGGAAAGAAGGTGCCCGGTGCGCGGACCCACGGCGGCCGCAGATCGACCGGGGCGGTGGTCACCGCTTTGATATCGGCCCGATCGAAGCTCACGTGCTCGCGCAGGGCCAGCAGTCGGTGTCCGCCGAGCACATGAACCGTCACCTTATCGTCGGTGACTTCGACCTCGACCATCGCGCACCTCGCTGAATTTCGAACCTCGTACGCGATCCAGAATCCGAGTCGCTCCTGTTCGAACCCTGTGTCGTTCCTGTGATTTCTCGAAGGCTTTGTGCGGTGTTGCAAGCGCGGCGAGCCAGGGCAAAATTACTTGCCGAAACGTAGATATGCGTAGCAATGCATGTCAGAAACAGCTGCCCCTGTATCGGTCAGAAGAGCAGCCAGGAGATCCTGGACTCCTCTCCATGCTTATGCCGTCTCCACTGCGTGCGGCGTGGCCTACATGCACTCGGCCGATATATCGATCAACGTGGGAAGCGTGCCCGCTGTGCCCGAATGGCTGGTGACCACATACCGCAGCCGACGACGGGGCCTCGGCCGAAGCAGCGATTCACCGCCGACTACGAGATGAGGCCGGAGATGATCAATGGCAGACCTCGCCTTGGTCCACGGCGGGGCAGCCGAAGAGCCTTCAGATGACCCGAACCGCTTCTTCCGCGATATCGAGCACACCGAGCAGCCACGGCGTGTAGCTCCCGGGATCGTCGTCGATCGCATCGCGCAGCGCCTCCGGTCGGATCCACGCGAAGTCGGCGACCTCCGCCGGATCCGGCCGCGGCGGCGCGGTCCGTAGGAATTCGGCATCGAGCCGCCCGATGAGCACATGATCCCATTCGTGCTCCACCCGACCGGTCACGGAATCCTCGGCGTGATAGCGGAAGATGCCGACCTCGGTCAATGCCGTGGCCAACCCCAGCTCCTCGGCCAACCGGCCCGCGGCGGCCGCCACCACCGGCTCACCCGGCGCGGGATGGCCGCACGCGGAGTTGGCCCACAGCAGCGGGAACCGGGTCTTCACCGCGGCACGCTGCTGCAACAGCACCCGGCCCGCATCGTCGTACAGCAGCACCGAGAACGCGCGGTGCAGCAGCCCAGGCGCGGTATGCGCCTGCGCTACCGGGCAGGCACCGACCGCGCGCCCGGCCTCGTCGACGAGCTCGACGGGCAGGGCTTCGCGGTCGATGACGGGTTCGGCCAGCGTTTCGGTCACAGTTGCGCCTCGGCAGTGTTCGGCTCCGCTGCGACCGTTGATGCTGTGCCTATGGATGGCTCGCTCATCGCCCCACCTTATCGGCGGCGATCGGCAGGTATAGGAAGCCGTCCCTCGCTGCGCTCGCTCACCTCCGACCCATAATGGACACACGGTGTGGAAAGCTCGTCTGAACACATCGGGGCTGTGTGAAGCGGGTCACTTTGCAGGGTAGGGCCAGGAGCGATCGTGAAGTTCACTGTGGAAACTGTCGTCGGGGCCGTGCAGCGGCTGATGGCGACCGCCCAGAACGGGCTGGAGGTCATCCGATTCGGCGGGCTGACCACCGATGTCGAGTCGTCGCCGTTCGAGATCGTCGAACGACGCAGGATGTATCGGCTGCGCCATTACTTCCCCGACGATGCGACGCCGGGTCGCCCGGTCGTGGTCCTGGTGCCGCCGTTGATGGTGAACGCCGATATCTGGGATGTGAACGCCGACAACGGCGCGGTCGGCATTCTGCATCGTGGCGGAATCGACTGCTGGGTGGTCGATTTCGGTTCGCCCGCCAGTGAGGAGGGCGGCTGGGAACGGGATCTGGCCGATCACGTGCTCGCGGTGAACAGCGCGATTGATACGGTCTGCGACGCGACCGGCAGCAATGTGCACCTGATGGGCTACTCGCAAGGCGGCATGTTCGCCTATCAGACCACCGCCTATCGGTTCGGTAGCGGGGTGGAGAGCATCGTGACCTTCGGCAGTCCCGTGGATGTAGTCGCGGGTATGCCGTTCGGACTGCCGTACGACATGGTCTCCGATGTCGCGCAGTTCCTGGCCGACCATGTGGTAACCCGGCTGCCGATCACCGATTCGATGGTCCGGCTCGGCTTCCAGATGCTCGACCCGGTGAAGACCGCCAAATCGCGCATCGACTTCCTGCGCCAACTGCACGACCGGGAAGCGTTGCTGCCCAAGGAACGTCAGCGCCGGTTCCTCAATAGTGACGGTTGGGTCGGCTACGCCGGTCCAGCGGCGGCGGATCTGCTCGAGCAGTTCGTCGCGCACAACCGAATGATGCTCGGTGGCTTCGTGATCCGGGACCAGCCGATTTCGCTGGCCGAGCTGAAATGCCCGATCCTGGCCTTCGTCGGCGAGGTCGACGATATCGGCCAGCCCGCCGCGGTGCGCGGCATCGTCCGGGCCGCACCCAATGCCGAGGTATACGAAGCCAGTTTGGTTGCCGGGCATTTCGGCCTCGTCGCGGGCAGTATGGCGACCAAGCACACCTGGCCGCTGGTGCGTCAGTGGATAGATTGGATAGATCGGGACCAACCGCTGCCCCCGGAGATCGCGCCGATGACCGGACATGTGGCGACCAACCGGCCGAATTCGGCGGCCACCCGGGTCGTGCACACCGTGGCCACCATAGTCGAGGCGGGCGCCGGCGCCGGTAAGGCACTGGAGGACATTGCCGGCAATACCGTGCGCGGTTCGATCGAACTCGCCGGTGAGGCGGCGCGCGCACTGCCGCGGCTTACCCGACTCGGTCTGATCCAGCCGCATACCCGCATCTCCCTGGGCCGCCTCGTCGCCGAGCAGGGACGGCGGGCGCCGCTGCGTGATCTCTTCCTCTTCGATGATCGCGCGTACACCAACGCCGCCGTGAACGCGCGCATCGATAGTGTCGTGCGCGGGCTCATCAGCGCCGGTGTTCGCCCGGCCATGCGCGTCGGCGTGGTGATGGAGACCCGGCCGAGCGCACTGGCCAGCGTCGCCGCGCTATCTCGTATCGGCGCGGTATCGGTAATGCTCGCCCCCGGTAGCGAGTTGGCTCGGGCCATCGAACTCACCGGCATCAAGGCACTGATCTCGGACCCGGAGAATCTGAAAACGGCGGCGGCTACCGGCACTCGGGTCCTGGTGCTCGGCGGCGGTACTACGCGCACCCTCGATATTCCGCTGAGCGACGACGTGATCGACCTGGAACAGATCGATCCCACAGAGGTGCAACTGCCTGCCTGGTACCGCCCGGATCCGGGTCTGGCGCGGGAACTCGCCTTCGTGCTCGTCACCGGAACCGGCGACCGCCTGGAGACCAAATACATCACCAACAACCGTTGGGCGCTGTCCGCGTTCGGCACCGCGACCTCGGCCGATCTCGATCGCAAGGACACCGTCTACTGCCTTGCGCCGCTGCATCATTCGTCCGGTCTGCTGGTGAGCCTGGGCGGTGCGATCGCGGGCGGCAGCCGGATCGCGTTGGCCAGATCGCTGGACCCGATCCGGTTCGGCGAGGAGGTGCGCCGCTACGGCGTCACGGTGGTCACCTACACATGGACCATGCTGCGTGACATCCTCGACGCCGAGGTCTTCCCGGCCGGGCCGCATGCACCCACCCCGTCGGCTCCGCCGACTACCATCCCCACTTGGCACCCCATCCGCTTGTTCATCGGCTCGGGCATGCCCGCGGGCCTCTGGCGTCGCACCACCGAACAGTTCGCGCCCGCCCGGGTACTGGAGTTCTACGCTTCCATCGAGGGCGATGTCGTGCTGGCCAACGTCACCGGTGTGAAGGCGGGCTGCAAGGGCCGCCCCGTACCCGGCACCGCCAAGGTGGAGCTCGTCGCCTACGACCCGGTCACCGAGCAGATCCGCACCGACGGATCCGGCTTCGCGCGGCGCTGCGCGGATAACGAGGTCGGTCTGCTGATCGGCAAGGCGTCCGAGGGCATCGACCTTTCCGACGGTGGGCTTCGTGGGGTATTCAGCGCGGGCGATGCGTGGATGCCGACGGAAAATCTCTTCCGCCGCGATAGCGACGGCGATTACTGGCTGGTCGATCGCACGGATACGGTGATCCTCACCGGACGCGGTCCGGTCTTCACCCAGCCCATCGTCGACGTGCTCAACGACATCACAGCGGTCGACATGGAGGTCGCCTATGGACTGCCCGCTCGCGAGCATGCGCTCGCGGTGGCGGCGGTGAGCATCCGCAAGGGCTTGCGGCTGGAACCCAAGGATGTCACCGAGGCGGTACGCGCACTCGATCCGGACCAGCGGCCCGACATCGTGTACATCGTCGATGAGATTCCGCGCAGTTGCTCCTACCGGCCGTCGACGCGGGCCGTGCAGGCGGCGGGCCGACCGCAGCCGGGACCTGGTACCTGGTGGTACCACCGGGAATCCGACGCCTACGAAATTCTCACCGAGGACCAGGCCGCAACGCTGTTCGGCACCGAATGAACCCGCGCCCCATCGCTGCGGTATCGGCCGGAACAACGGGGTAGCGTTGATGCCAGGTCCGCGGCGACAACGGAGGTTTCGAGATGTCGTGGAAGGTCAAACTGGGCGTCGGCATATTGGCGGTGCTGGGCGCGCTGATGGTGATCGGGCTCGTGAAGAGCCTGGTGCTGTCCCTGGTGCCACTGGCCATCCTGCTGTTGGCCGGCTACGGCGTGTACCGGCTCTATATCGGTAGTCGCGGCCAAGCGACCGAGACCAAAGCCCAGGCCCCACAGCTGCCAACCAGCACACCGCCCGCGCTCCCGACCCGCCCGACGAAGGATGCGGCGACCCGACTCCGCGAGATCCGCGAGGAAGCCGCCCGCCAGCCGGGTCAGCAGCGATAGGCCGTAACGGCCTCGACCACGCGCTCGAGGTGTGCCTCGGTGAGCATCGGCCACAGCGGCAGCCGCAGAATCGTCGCGGAGAAGCGCGCGCTGCGCGTGCACGGCACCGGTGTGCGCCCGTACTTCAACCCGGCCGGGCTGGAATCCAGTGGGATGTAATGGAACGGCGCGACGATGTTCTGCTGCGCGAGATGTCGGATCAGCCCGTCCCGGCTCTCCTCGGTCGGCAGCTGGATGAAGAACATATGCGCGGTGTGCTCCCGATCCTCGGGCACCGTCATCAGGCGCGCGCCGGTGCGCTCGGCCCAGTCCGGCAGCTGCGCGGCGTAGGTGTTCCACACCCGCAAGCGCTGTTGCTGGATCGCATCGAATTCGTCGAGTTGCGCGTCGAGTACCGCCGCGTTCAGTTCACTGGGCAGGTAGCTGGAGCCGATGTCCTGCCAGGAGTACTTGTCGACCTGCCCGCGCAGGAACCGGGCCCGGTTGGTGCCCTTCTCCCGAATGATCTCCGCGCGACCCATCAGGATTTCGTCGGAGAGCAGCAGTGCGCCGCCCTCGCCGCAGTGCACATTCTTGGTGTCGTGGAAGCTCTGCGTACCGAGGGTGCCGATGGTGCCGAGTTTGCGGCCGCGCCACGTGCCGCCCAGACCGTGCGCATTATCTTCGATGAGCGCGATGCCGTGCTGTTCGGTGAGCGCGAGCAGCCGGTCCATATCCGCCGCGACACCGCCGTAGTGCATAACGACGACCGCCTTGGTGCGGTCGGTGATCGCCGCGGCGACCGAATCCGGGTCGATATTGCCGCTCATCTCATCGATATCGACGAAGACGCACGTCGCACCGCGCAGCGCCATCGAGGTGGCCGCCGAGGTGAACGCGAAGCTCGGCACGATCACTTCGTCGTCGGGGCCGAGTTCGAGCAGTAGCGCGGACAGTTCCAGGGCGTGTGTACACGAGGTGGTCAGCAGGGCCTGCGGGGCGCCGGTGATGTCCTTCAGCTTGGCCGTCGCGGAGGCGGTGAACGCGCCGTCGCCGTGACTGTGGTCGGACCCCAGGACGGTTTCGAGGTTCGCCAGCTCGCGACTCGCGCGAAACGGCCTGCTGAAAATGATGCGCTCGGTGTTCACTCCCCATTGCCCTTCCCACCCGCGGCTGCCGGTACCGCGGTGTCGACTCGTCGGGTCGTGTCCGGCGCCTCGATGGTAGCCGGGCGCGGAGTGGGGGAGTCTACGGTCAGATACAGCGGCTTGCCGACCAGAATGTGCAGTGCCACACCGAGATACTCGGCGATCAGCCCCAGCGAGAACAGAATCGCCCCCGAGCACAGCAGCATCACGACGATCATCGAGGTCCAGCCCTCGGGATCGTGGTTATCGCCGACCAGCTTCTCGAAGATGATCACCGCGGCCATGATCCCGCCGACGAGTGCCAGCGTGCCGCCGAGCAGACTCACCAGCCGCAGGCCGCGGGTTCCGCTGCACAGCACCATCTTCCAGAACAGTGAGAACAGCCGCCGGTAGTTGTAGCCGGACTCCTCGCGGCCCTCGGCGCGCAGCACCACCGGCACCGAGATCGCATTGCCGACCACCCAGGTCAGCGCCACATCGAGGTAGGCGCCATTGGCCGCGACCTCGGCGAGCTGACGGCCGATATCGCCGCGGATCAGCCGGAAGCTCTCGAATCGCGTGGAATCCGGGAAGGCGAAGACGGTGGCCAGCACGATCTTCGCGCCGCGGGAGGTGAGATTGCGCAGGAACCCGTGCGGGCGGGTATTGGTCGGTTTGGAGTAGACCAGATCGGCGCGCTCGGCCAGCGCCGCGTCCAGGAAGGCCGCGATGAAGGCGGGGTCGTGCTGACCGTCCTCGTCCATCGTGACGATCCATTCACCGCGCGCGGCCGCCATCCCGGCGATGGTCGCGGCGTCCTGGCCGAAGTTCCGACTCAACCACACCGCCCTGACCTGGTGGTAGGCATCCTCGAGGTGTCGCATCACCACGTCGGAGCGGTCCGGGCCATTGTCGTGGACCAGGATGATCTCGTCGACGACGAAGGAGATGCCGCCGGGGGTCGTGGTCGACTCGGCGAATTTGTCGAGTTCGGCGACGAGTGCGGCGATGGTGTCCTCGCCCCGATAGACGGGCACGACGACGGAAACCGAGTGCCGTCGGTCGCGCTGGGACCGGGCGTACGGCCGTTCGTTCGATGTCCCCGGAACCGGCCGGGACGTACGTGCGTTGGGAATCGGCATTGGCGAGATCGACTTTCGATGACGGTGCGTGCCGGTACTCGTCGCTGGTGGCTGAGCCCGAGCCGTCGTGAACTCTAACACGGTGTCCGGCACCTGCCGGTGACCCCGTTGATCACGTCGCCGGGCGCAAGATTGGGGTCTGACACCCAACGGGCGATGCGAGCCGAACGGCATTGCCCTGTAGGGTCTGGAACTCGTGGTGGAAAGTAGCGTCCCTGCCCCGCGGGACGTGTACAAATGGGGCATCATTACCGCGCTCGGAGTGATCGCGGGATATGTTGCGGTACTGCTGGCCAACGTCCGGCATTTCTACACCGACGACACGGAATCCCAGTACGCCCCGCTATGGGTGATGCTCGGGCGGCAGTTGCGCGACGGACGCATCCCCGCGCTGGTCCCCGAGCATTGGATGGCGGGCAATTACACGATCGAAGAGGCGGGTCTGCTCAACCCGCCGCAGCTGCTGATCGATCTGATCGCGCCTTCGGTCGACAACATCGCGCTCTACGCCACCGTGGTCAAGCTGATCTTCGCGATCATCCTTGGCCTCGGCGTGTACCGCATCTGCGTGGTGTACGGCGCGAAACCGGCCTGGGCCGCGGTCGCGGGCGTCTCGATTCCGTTCACCGGATGGCTGCTGTTCTTCGACGAGGCCAGTTGGTTCACCGCATTCAGCGGCACCGCGTGGATGGTGCACGCCTGGGCCAGCGGTGTACGGTACGCGCGCGGTCGCAGCGGTCCGATTCCGACGTTTATCTATCTGTACTTGGCGATTTCGGTGCAGTACATCTTTCCAGCGGTCGAAGCCGGGCTGATGATCGGCGCAGTCGTCATCGGTGAACTCGTCTATCAGAAGAAGTGGCAGCCCGCGGTCCGGTTGCTGACCGTGGCCGGGTTCGCGGCCTTGGCCGGAATGGCCACCTACCTGCCGAGCATGCTCTCGGCGAAGGTGACCTGGCGCGGCACCTCCCAGATCAATAACGACCAGTTCCTGACCGTGCCGTGGTCGGAATCGCTCAATGCCAGCCTGCCGACGGCGATGCCCGCCTTCAGTTCCTGGTGGGGCTATATCCAGCCGCTGCCGGTGGTCTACATCGCCTGGTTCCTGATTCCCGCACTGGCCTTCATCGATTGGCGCAAGGCACGCGATGGCGTGCGTGAGCTGGTCGCGCCCGCGCTCTTCGCGATCATGGCGTTGATGTGGACCGCTGGTCCCGGCACCATCGGTCCGCTGCGCTGGCCCGCCCGGGTGCTGCCGATGGTGGCGCTCGGCCTGTTGGTACTGGTGTGTGTGCTGCTCGGGCGCTATGCCACTTTCGCGGACTGGCGGCGGCGCGGTATCGCCGGCGCATTGCTGATCGGCCTGCTGCTCGCGCGGACCTTCTCGGCGGATCCGCACCGCATCGGCTGGCATCTGGTCTCGGCGGCCGCTGTGGCGGCGCTCGGTGCCGCAGTGGTGTGGTTGGGGCGCAGCCGGGGGACGGCCATGGCCTGCGCGCTGGCCATTGTCGCGGTCTTTCCGATCGCCTTCCTGCAGGTGAATATGGTGCAGCCGACGCCGATGAGCTGGAATCTGCCGGAAAAACGGGCCGAGATGAAGGCCGCGTTCCCCGAATTCGCCGGCACCACGCTGCAACTCGCCGATCGCGGATTGATCCAGCCCAACGAGCGCACGCTGCGGGGCGCGTACGGATCACTCGTTTTCGGCAACTACGCCAAGGATCTCGAGCGAACCTACGTCAGCGGCTACACCCCGAACGGGCACTACTGGTTCGGCGACATGCTCTGCATGCGGTGGGATACCAGCGTATGCCCGGATGCCTATCGCCGTGCGTTCGCGGCCGAACCGACGACCGGCCGGACCATTGTCGATTTGATGAAGGTCGACCGGGTGGTTCTGCAGCGCGCCCTGTATCCGGACGCGCGCAATCAACCCGCGCCGCCCGGGTGGAAGTGGGTCGACTACCCCGGCCACGAACGCTACATTTCGGTGCTCGAGCGCGAGAGCGGGCTGCTATCCACCCAGAACGGCCGAGTCGCCGATACCAACGGCGTGACCGCCACGTCGGTTTCGGAATCGGATATGACCAGCCGGGTGCGGGTGAATTCCGAGAACGGCGGCCAGATCGTCTTCGCGCGACTGGGCTGGCCCGGCTATCGGGTGACCTTGAACGGCAAGGACATTCCGATCAGGGTGGTCGCGAAACTCTTTGTGACCGTGGATATTCCGGCGGGGACGAAGAACGCGGACCTGATATTGAGCTGGCGTCCGCCGGGCTGGAAGATCGGCGGTGCGGCCGCAGTACTCGGGCTGGCCGGGGTGGGTGTGCTGCAGTGGCTGTACCTGCGCGGTCGGCGACGCGAGGACGAACCCACCGAGGTCGGGACCGCGGATACGGTGACGCAGGAACCGGCGACAGCCGCACCCGATCTGGCAGACGCGATCCGGTGACCACAGGTGCGGCGAATTCGGTGAATGCGGAAGATCCGGCGGCCACGGAGCCGGTCGCGCCGCGCGCCGATGGTCCGATCGATGCCGTGCCCGGCGATCCGGTGACTGCCGCGCCGCCCGGCGGGTCCGAGAACCCGGGGCCGCTGCTGCGCATCGTCCAGCGCCAGGAGCTGGCATTCGCCGCGGTCGGCGCCGTTAATACCGCACTGGGCATGGGCCTGACCGTCATGTGGTTGGCGATCCTCGGCGCGAGCGTGCCGCCCGCGGTCGCGGTGGTGCTGGCTTACGCCATCAGCATCGTGATCGCCTTCGTCTTGCACCGGACATTGGTATTCCGGGTGCGCGGGCACCTCGTGCGCGATTTCATCCGGTTCGTCGGGGTGAATTCCGGTGGGCTGCTGATGAATACGGCACTGCTATCGCTGGCTGTGTCGGTGCTGCAGCTGCCGAGCAAACCCTCGGCGGTCGTGGTGATGGGATTGGTCGCGGTCGCCAGCTACTTCGGCCATCGCTATATCTCGTTCCGGCGCGAACCCACGGCCGGTTCGGGTGCGCAACGGTTCTAGGCGCCGGGTAAGTTATCGACCATGCCGGAGGAAACCGCCTTGGACGCCACCCTGTTGAGCCTGCTCGCTTGCCCGCAGGACAAGGGTCCGCTGCTGTTGGTCCGCGACGACAAGGGCGCGACCGCGCTCTACAACCCGCGCCTGCGCCGCGCCTATCCGATCGAGAACGGCATTCCTGTACTGCTGATCGACGAGGCCCGCGACGTCACCGACGCCGAGCACGCCGCGTTCACCAGTCAGCGCGCCGACGCCTGAGCAGCCATCCGCTCGGCGGCGCACCACGGCGTGCGCCATCGCGAATTACGATGCGGGAGTGTCGATTTCACCGGTGAGATAGCGCTGGAGGGTGGGGGCGACGGCCGCGACGAGTTCGGGAATCGGCATCGAGGCCAGCGGCTCGATCTCCAATATCTTGCGCGCGACCAGCACACCGATCATCTGGGTACCCGTCAAGGCGACCCGGGCGCGGCCGTCGTCTTCGGGCTTCGCGATCCGCATCCGTACCCGCTCCAGGATGATCTCCAGGACGAACGTCCTGGCCAGCGCGGTGTCGCCGCCCGCGATTATGCTGCGCACCATGGCGACGACCCCGGGACCCGCGGGGGAGTCCCATACCGCGAGCGCCGAACCGAGGATGGTTTCGCCGAGTCGATCCAGCGGTGCGGCGTCGATTCGACGCAGCATGGCCTCTGGGTCTACCGGTAACTCCACCACCGCGGCGAACAGCTGCTGTTTGGTCCCGAAATAGTGGTGGACCAGCGCGGGATCGACCCCGGCGTCGGCGGCGACCGCGCGAATCGAGGTCTTGTCGAATCCGATTTCGGCGAAGCGGGCGCGGGCCGCCGTGAGGATGTCCTCGCGGGTGCCGGATCGACCCGGCCGGCGACCGGAGCGGGTGCCCCGGTCGCCATTGGTCGTCGGGCTCTGCGCGATCGGGTCCTGAGCCGTCACGCGGTCCGCCGTCGTAGTGTTGCCGCGCCCAGGCAGAGGGCGACGATCGCGAATCCGGCAACGATCGCCAGATCACGCAGCATTTCACCGGTGACATCCGAATGCGTCGAAACCTGTTGCAGCGCATCGACCGCGTAGCTCAGCGGCAGCACATTGCTGATCGCCTCCAACCAGCCCGGCAACTGTCCGCGCGGAACAAGTAAGCCGCACAGGAAGATCTGCGGTGCGACCACCACCGGCATGAACTGCACGGCCTGGAATTCAGTGCGTGCGAAGGCACTTGCCAACAGGCCGAGTGCGACGCCGCAGATCGCATCGACCATGGCGATCACCACCACCCAGACCGGACTGCCCGCCGAATTCAGGCCGAGTAGACCGAAGGAGACCACACAGGCCACCGCCGCCTGCGCTGCTGCGGCCACCGAGAAAGCGGTGCCGTATCCGGCGAGCAGGTCGAGCTTCGACAGCGGCGTGGTCAGTAGCCGCTCCAAGGTGCCCGAGGTGCGTTCGCGCTGCATCGCGATCGCGGTGATCAGGAACATCACGATGAACGGCAGGATGCCGAGCATGCTGATGCCGACGCGATCGAAGATCGGTACCGGGTTGAACGGGTTGGGCGGGGTGTCCTTGTAGATGAAGTAGAGCAGCGCCATCAGGATCGCGGGAACCACGAGAATCATTGCGACCGTGCGGTGGTCGTTGCGCAGCTGACGCAGGATGCGTCCGGTCGTCGCGGCGTAGGGACGCAGCGTCGGGGTCTGGTGGCGGGGTACAAGGGTGGTAGTCATGCCGCACGTCCCATCGTGATCAGCGTGAGGAAGGCTTGTTCGAGGTTCTGTTCACCGGTCTCGGTGCGCAGTTCGTCCGGGCTGAGCTGGGCGAGCAGATCGCCCTCGCGCAGCAGCAGCAGTTTGTCGCAGTGCTCGGCCTCGTCCATCACATGGCTGGAGACCAGCAGTGTCGTTCCGTTCGCGGCCAACTCGTTGAATTGCTTCCACAGGTCGACCCGCAGTACCGGATCCAGGCCGACCGTCGGCTCGTCCAGGATCAGCACCTCCGGTTGTGCGACCAAGGCGCACGCCAGCGATGCGCGGGTCTCCTGGCCGCCGGAGAGTTCATCGCCGCGCTGACGAGCGTGATCCAACAGGCCGACCGCGGCGATTGCCTCGTCGATATCGCCGCGATCACGGCCGTAGAGCGCGGCGTAGTAGGCGACGTTCTCGCGCACGCTGATATCGCGGTAGATGCTCGGCGCCTGGGTTACATAGCCGATTCGATGCCGCAATTCGGCCGAGCCCGCGGGCAATCCGAGCGCGGAGATCTCGCCGGACGCCACGATCTGGGTGCCGACAATGCTGCGCATGAGCGTGGTCTTGCCACATCCCGATGGTCCGAGCAGTCCGGTGATGGACCCGCGCGGAATAGTCAGCGAGATGTTGTGCAGGACTTCGCGGCCGCCGCGGCGCACGGTGAGGTTGCGAACCTCGACGGCATGGGATGAGTGCAGGTCCGTCATGGGACGCCTCAATTCATCGAGTGTTGAATTCACTGTGTGTTGAATTTAGCGCGCTCCAGCCTTCTGAGCAAGACCCGTCGGTGGTGATGTGCCGGAGTTCCCGTCGACCGACCGGGCTCGATGACGAGAAACCGGCCCATCATGTCCTGGTCCTCATGCCAGAGCAGCTGGCAGCGGTATCGCGTGTATCGCCTGGGCGCAACTCGCGGTGCTGGTCGCGGTCGGCTACGCCGCGGTGATCATCGATGATCTCGTCGCGATGCGCTCGGGCCAGCACAGTCGCTACGTCTGACTTTCGGGAACAATGGTGAGTCGTGCGTAATGAGGAACTCGCGGTCGAACCGCCCGCCGCGGCTCGCCGATTGCTCGGCTCGACGCTGTGGTCCGGACCGGTCGGCGTGCGAATCGTCGAGGTCGAGGCGTACGGCGGCGATCCGGCCGGACCGTGGCCGGATCCGGCTTCGCATTCCGGACGCGGGCGGACCAAGCGCAATGCGGTGATGTTCGGACCGGCCGGAGTACTGTACGTCTATCTCAGCTACGGCATGCATATGTGCGTGAACGTGACCAGCGGCCCGGACGGCACGGCGAGTGCGGTACTCATCCGATCGGGCGAGGTGATTGCCGGATTGGAGACGGTCAGACAGCGGCGGCCCGCGGCCCGCACCGATGCCGGTTTGGCAAGGGGCCCTGGGAATCTCGGTAGCGCACTCGGAATCACGCTGAGCGACTACGGAACTCCGCTGTTCGATCCGGCCTCGCCGATCCGGTTGCAGCTCAACGGTGCGATCGATGCCGCCGAGATTTCCAGTGGCCCGCGCGTCGGGGTCAGCAATGCGGCGGACGTGCCGTGGCGATTCTGGCTGGCATCGCCAGCCGTCTCGATCTACCGGCGCAGCCCACGCGCCCCGATCGAGGCGGTATAGCTCGAGGTCACAAGGATTTTCGGGACCAGCGATGAGTTTTTGCGGCGGGGTCCGTCCTCTCTGTTGAACGCGCTCCTCCCGGCGCGACCGACCGAAGGAAAGACAGATGACCGCCACCGCCGCCGCCCCGATCGTCACCACCGTCGCCCACCGTCCCGGCAAGAAGACGAACATCGGGCTCTGGACCGTGCAGATCCTGCTCGCGCTGTTCTTCATCATGGCCTCCGCCGCCCCGAAACTGCTCGGTGCGCATGCTGCGGTCGAATCTTTCGACACGATCGGTTGGGGCCAATGGTTCCGCTACTTCACCGGCGTTGTCGAACTAGCCGGCGGTATCGGCCTGCTGGTGCCGCGCCTGACCGGCCCCGCGGCCGTCGGCCTGGCCATCACCACGGTCTGCGCCGCCCTGACCCAGGTCTTCCTGCTCGGCGCGCCCGCGTTGGCGCCCTTCCCGCTGGTGCTCGCCGCGGCTTTCGTCTGGATCGCCTGGCAGCGTCGCGACAGCATCGTCGCGATGCGGGCGCCACTGGCCCGCTGAACATCTGAATAACGCAGACGATCGGCAGACTGCGGTCTGCCGATCGTTGTCGCGTTTACCGAAAATGGTTCGCCCTGCGTGGCGGCGCACGGCGACACCGAGGGGCATGCCGGTCGCGGGGACCGGTGCGGAAAGATGGGACAGCGTGAGCGAACGAAGTGAGCGAACCATGTGCCGGGGTGTATCGCGCACGCTGGAGCCGAGTGCCAGCGAGGCGCAGGCGTGAGCGGCGACATCATCGACGAACTGACCTGGCGCGGACTGATCGCGCAGTCCACCGACCTGGACGCCCTGCGCGCGGCGACAGCCGCCGCGCCGCTGACCCTCTATGCTGGCTTCGATCCCACCGCGGCCAGCCTGCACGCCGGACATCTGGTCCCGCTGCTGGCGCTGAAGCGGTTCCAGCGCGCGGGTCATCGTCCGATCGTGCTGGCCGGCGGAGCCACCGGACTCATCGGCGACCCGCGCGAGGTGGGCGAGCGCACCATGAATTCGACCGACACCGTCGCCGAATGGGCGGTCCGGATCCGCTCGCAGCTCGAGCGTTTCGTCGACCTCGACGGCTCACCCACCGGCGCGATCATCGCCAACAACATGGACTGGACCGGCCAGCTGTCGACCGTCGACTTCCTGCGCGATATCGGCAAGCACTTCTCGGTCAACGTCATGCTGGCCCGCGACACCATCAAGCGGCGCCTGGACGGTGAGGGCATCTCCTACACCGAGTTCAGCTACATGCTGTTGCAGGCCAACGACTACCTGCAACTGCGCCGCAACTACGGCTGCACACTGCAGGTGGGCGGTTCGGATCAGTGGGGCAACATCATTGCGGGTGTCGAGCTGAACCGGCGCGTCGATGGTGCGGCGGTGCACGCGTTGACCGTGCCGCTCGTGACTTCGGCCGACGGCAAGAAGTTCGGTAAGTCGACCGGCGGCGGCAGCCTGTGGCTCGATCCGGAGATGACCAGCCCGTACGCCTGGTACCAGTACTTCGTGAATACCGCCGACGCCGATGTCGTGCGATACCTGCGCTGGTTCACCTTCCTGTCCCGCGAAGAGTTGGCCGAGCTGGAGTCGGCCACCACTGAACGCCCGCACGCACGGGAAGCCCAGCGCAGGCTGGCCGAGGAAATGACGAATCTGGTGCACGGTGAGGCGAATACCCGGGCCGTGCAGTTGGCGAGTCAGGCCTTGTTCGGACGCGCGGATCTGCGCGAACTCGATGAGCCGACGCTGGCGGCGGCGTTGCGCGAAGCCGCGGTCGAAGGCGCGGTCGCCGAGGTCGGTGCCGGGGAGCCGAGCACGATCGTCGATCTGCTGGTCGCCTCCGGACTGTCGGAGAGCCGCGGCGCCGCACGCCGCGCGGTGAACGAAGGCGGAGCGTCGGTGAACAACGAGCGGATCTCGGATCTGGAATGGACGCCTGCCGATGCCGACTACCTGCACGGTCGATGGTTGGTGCTGCGCCGCGGTAAGCGCAACTTCGCGGGCGTACTGCGGGCGGGCGCATAAAGATCACGTGGCTCGGGTCACATTTAGGTGGCCCGAGCCTGTTTTTGGGGTGTCGAATGGCCTCTGACCTGCGAAATGACATGCGTGTAGTGCGGATTTGACTCGGCGTTCTCCGCCGCGTAACTTTATCCAAGTCAGAGCGACACGGACACCGACCCGGAGCTTAGCGGCCTGGGAAACGAGGTAGGACGAGGAGCGCCTGGCGATCAGCATTGCCGGATCGAACGAGCAGACTTGACTCTGCGCGGTAGGTTGGCTAGGCTAGGAAAGTTGCCTCAACAAGCCCCCGAGATAATCTTGGGTCAAGTTT
>NZ_JBSUQM010000019.1:0-115960 GCF_054065835.1 Nocardia citri | reverse complement strand
ACCGAGCGCGGGGGCTTTCGTCTATCGCGTCGCGGTTCGGCTCAGACCGACGCGAAGCCGACGCGACCGCTGGTGGCGGCGCCGATCTCGACGTAGGCGACCTTCGAGGCCTGGATCAGGAACTTGCGGCCCTTCTCGTCGGTGAGCGCGACGACCCCGTTCTCGCCGGTCAGCGCACCGGACACCAGCGCCTCGACCTCGTCCGGGGTCTGCCCGCTATTGATCACGAGCTCGCGCGGGCTATCCGAAATACCGATCTTGACCTCCACGGCCAACCTCCGAACCTAGAGTCCTGTGTGCTGTCGAAATCAAGGCTAATGCAGCACCCCGACGCCGGTATCACACCCGCCTGCGCTCAGAGCGAACAAATGCTACTTGGGCTCGATGAGCTCGATGTCCAGCTCGATCTTGACCGTATCGCTGAGCAGGCCGGGCATCGGGGCGCCGACGCCGAAGTCGGTGCGCTTGATGCTGCCGGTCGCGGAGAAACCGGCGTGCCGGTTGCCGGTCGCGGCGAACTCCTGGATGCCGCCCCACTCGACGTCGAGGGTGACCGGCTTGGTGATCCCGCCGAGGGTGGCCTCGCCTTCGACCTGGAACGATTCCGCGATCAGAACCGGCTCGACGGCACGGAAGCTCAGGGTGGGACGGTTGGCGGCATCGAGGAAGTCGGCGGCGCGGACGTGATTGTCACGATCGGCATTGCCGGTCTCGAAGGAGTCGAGGTAGATGGTGGCGCCGAGGGTGGCCAGACCCTTGTCGTCGATCACGAATTCGGTCTCGAACTTGTTGAACCGGCCGCGGATCTTGGAGATGCCCAGGTGGCGGATGGTGAATCCGACCTGGGAGTGCGTCGTGTCGAGGCTCCAGGCCCCCGGGGTAAGCGCGGTGGCAGCGGTGGATTCGGTGGAAGATGTCATGCGATAGACCATGACCGGACCGTGGTCCGCTAGCCAGACCGCCGTTATCCTGGACCCGTCAGGGCGCGGATAACCATCCCAGGACGAGGACGATGAAACGTACGGCACCCAACCCCTTCGCGGAATATCTCATCGCCCGCCGCGCACAATTGCGCCCCGGGGATGTGGGACTACCCGAGGGCGGTCGCCGCCGTACCCCGGGACTACGCCGCGAAGAGGTCGCGGTGCGCGCCGGGGTCAGCGCCGACTATCTGGCCCGGCTCGAGCAAGGTCGCGATACCAATCCGTCGTCGGCGGTCATCAATGCCCTGGCGGAGGCGCTGCTGATCGAAGGTAAGGACCGACACCACTTCGGTTGGCTCGCGGTCACCTCGACCAGCAAATCCCGCTGCCCCACCACTGAATCCGTGGAAGAGCACCCGACGCCCGCGATCGAGACCATTCTGCGCGCACTGCATCCCACGCCGGCCTTCGTGATCGGACGGCGACTCAATGTGCTCGGCTGGAATCCAGCATGGGAGGACATCGCGAAACCCGTTGGGCTACTCGATGATCCGGAGGTCGTCAACCTGGCCTGGTTCACCTTCGCGCATCCGCGTGCCAAGCAGGTGCTGCGGAACTGGGACGAGGTGGCCGATATTTTCTCGGCCGTCCTGCGGCGCGCGACGATCCGCTGGCCAGGCGAGGACCGGCTACTCGAGCTGATCGACGCGCTGCTGGCCTATCCGGAGTTCGAAAGCCGATGGCAGCCACAGCATATCGACGACCTGGTCACGGGCACGATGCGGTTCGACCACCCGGAATACAGCCATATCGACGTCCCGTTCGAGGCCCTCAACGCTGATAAGGATCAGTGCGTCGTCGTCTGGCTCACCGACCAGGCGCAGGCACAATCGCCGGGCCTGCGGCTGGTCCGCGCGGTCAACGAGTAATCAGATACCCAGGACGGCCATGCGCCCGGCATGGCTGGCCTGCATGCGCTCGAACAGCGCGGCAATGCCGTTGAGGTCACCGGTCGCGGCCAGCACCAGCTCGGTGAGTTCGTCACGCTGAGCCATGACGTACTGCGCCTGAGTGATCGCCTCGCCGAGCAATCGCCGACCCCACAGCGTCAGCCGGTCGCGCTCGGAGCGGCTCGTCGCGACGGCGCGGCGCACCTCCTCCACGACGAATTCGGAGTGGCTGGTCTCGGCGAGCACATCCCGGACCACGGCGGCCACTGCGGGCGGCAGGGCGCCGGCGATCTCGGTGTAGAAGTCGGCGGCGATACCGTCACCGACGTAGAACTTCACCATCGACTCGAGCCAGGTCGAGGGATCGGTGGAGTCGTGGTAGGCGTCCAGGGCGCGCACGAACGGCGCCATCGCGTCGAAGATGTCCACACCGCGTTCGGCCAGCGCGGACTCCAGGGTTGCGAAGTGCCGCATTTCGGCGGCGGCCATCTTCGCGACGGCCACCTTGCCACGCAGTGTCGGCGACAGCTTGGCCTCCTCGGCCAGCCGGTAGAACGCCGAGATCTCACCGTAGGCGAGCACCGCGAACAGGTCGATCACGCCCGAATCGTCGGCGGAAATGGGCAAGCCGGACAACGAAACCCCTACCGCTGCAGGTGACTGTGCTCCCATGTCGAGACAGCCTAGTCCGAATCCGTTACGTATCACCGTTATCTCGATACATGTCGCCGTCATCCCGGCGAATGCCGGTCAACCCCGCGGCATGGCGATCGGGTTGAGCGGCGGCACCACACTCTGCTGGACGCGCCGCGTCAACGGATCGAGCAAGTAGGTCAGCTCGGCGACGGCGTCCCGCGACAGCGCCGCCAGGGCGCCATTCCAGGCCGCCTCGTCGGTGTCGGCCTCCACTCGTTCGAGCAATTCGGCACCCGTACCGGTCAACTCGGGACTGATCGGCTCACCCACGATCAAACCCCGGGCACGCAATTCGTCCGCGATATCCGACCATTCCCGCTCCGACCAGCCGCGCGCGGGCCGCATCACCGACTCGGGCGCTTTACCGGCCGCGACCTGCAGTACCAGCGCCTGGGCTCCGGTCAGACCGTGCGCGACCAGGGCCGCCACATGGCCGTCGCCGCGATGTTCCCGCAGGGTGGTGGTGAGCTGCCACAACGCGGCCACCGGATCCGCGGACAGCGGCAATTCCGCATTCGCCGCATACAACGGGCGGCCGGTCGCATCTGCCGTACGCGCGACCGGTATGAGCAATTCGACGGCACGGGCACAATCCGCGTCACCGGCTCCGGCCCCGCGCAACAATCCGACCGAAAAGGCGAGCCGGGCTTCCAGACATGCCTGCGGCGTCGTTCTGCTCCAGGCGTCGGGCACTGCCTTGGCCACCGTATCCGGATGGAATCCGGCGAAGGTCGCCAGTACGGCGCCGGCGCCAACCGCTCCCAACGGTGCGGCCCGGAACGCGAAGTAGGTCTGCCAGAATCCACGCAGTCCGAGCGCAACTCCGGCCCGTTTGACGTCCGCGCCGAAATACACAACATCATGGATGGGTTCGAGAGTGTGCCAGATTCCACGCGCCAGATGAATTGCCATGTGGCGCAGCGTACGTCGACGGTCGACGCATGGAAACAGCGCATTTTGTCCGGAATTACCGCGACCGATCGTTTCGCGCGTTCGACCAGCAGTCACTACGGCAAATTCGAGCGCTGCACAATATCACGCTACAATCTCTACGGACAACGGAAATTTTCGTCCGTCGAGTCGCCGGATCGTACGGTCGCCCGAGTGTCGTCGACGTGGTTTTCGAAGTCCGGGAATATGTGCGCGCACCATCCGCATCACGCTTGCGCCGCGCCGATATCTGCTGAGGTCAGCCGCCCAAACGACGAGCTCCCGCAGATATCACAGGCAGTGGCCGAGGTGAGTATCACAGGCGGATATGTGGTTGTCGCGGGCCGGCCGGTCCGCCCCACGCCTCGTGCGCGCGTGACGCGATAACGAGGAAAGGCACGAACCTGAGTAAGATCACTGTCGAACAGGAACCTGGTCTGGCCGATACGCTACTGACCGCCGAACTGGACGAAACTCACACCGCACCGACATTCGCCGAATTGGGGGTTCGCGATGAAATCGTGCGAGCGCTCGGCGAGATCGGAATCGAACGCACTTTCGCAATTCAGGAACTAACTCTGCCGCTGGCGCTGGCCGGTGAAGATCTGATCGGTCAGGCCCGCACGGGTATGGGTAAGACCTTCGGATTCGGTGTGCCGCTGCTGCACCGGATCGCCTCCGCCGACACCGGGACGACCCCGCTGGACGGCACCCCGCGGGCGCTGATCATCGTGCCGACGCGCGAACTCTGCATCCAGGTCACCCAGGATCTGGAGAACGCGAGCAGATACCTGCGCAACCACCAGGGCCGGCTGCGCGTGCTCTCGATCTACGGTGGCCGCCCCTACGAATCGCAGATCGCCGCGCTGCGCTCCGGCGTGGACGTCGTCGTCGGCACCCCCGGCCGGCTCATGGATCTGGCCGATCAGGGCCATCTGATTCTCGGCAAGATCGGTGTACTCGTCCTGGACGAGGCCGACGAAATGCTGGATCTGGGCTTCCTACCCGATATCGAACGCATTCTCGGCATGGTTCCGACGCAGCGTCAGACCATGCTCTTCTCGGCCACCATGCCGGGCCCGATCATCACCCTGGCCCGCACCTTCCTGACCCAGCCCACGCATATCCGCGCCGAGGAACCACACGATTCCGCCGTGCACGATCGCACCGCGCAGTTCGTCTACCGTGCGCACGCACTGGACAAGAGCGAGCTGATCGCCAAGGTTCTGCAAGCCGAGAACCGCGGCGCGACCATGATCTTCACCCGGACCAAGCGCACCGCGCAGAAGGTTGCCGACGAGCTGGCCGACCGCGGTTTCGCCGTCGGCGCTGTACACGGTGACCTCGGTCAGATCGCCCGGGAGAAGGCACTCGCCAAGTTCCGCAAAGGCACCATCAATGTGCTGGTCGCGACTGATGTCGCGGCGCGCGGCATCGATATCGACGACGTCACCCACGTCATCAACTACCAGTGCCCAGAGGACGAGAAGACCTACGTACACCGGATCGGGCGCACCGGCCGGGCCGGACGCACCGGTGTCGCGGTGACGCTGATCGACTGGGATGAACTGAACCGTTGGGCCGCCATCGACACCGCTCTCGGCCTCGGCATTCCGGATCCGGTCGAAACGTATTCGCGCTCTGCGCATCTGTTCTCCGATCTCGGCATTCCGCAGGACGTCACCGGCACGATCCGCAAGCCGAAACCGGTCCGCGACGAGGATGCCGAGGTGGTCGAGCGCCCGGCCCGCACGCCGCGCAAGCGCACTCGACGCCGCACCCGCGCGGGCCAACCGATCGACGGTGACACCAGCGGCATCGAAACCGACGAAGCCGAAACCGATACCGCCGCAGCCCCACTCGACGACGCGACCGACGACGCGACGGCGGATAAGCCCGCCCGTCGCCGCCGCCGTCGGCGCAGGTCCGCCGCTACCGAAAACGGCACGGAACACAGCGCCGAGTCGAATGACGACGGCGACAACGGCACCGAGGCGGGCTCGAACGGCGATGCCGATGACGCCGAGACCGGTGATCAGCCCGCGCGCCGTCGGCGGCGTCGTCGCAAGCCCACGGGTGAAGTGGCCGCAGATATCGCTCCCGCGACGGTCACCGCCTCGGCATAGTCGATACGCGGGCGCGTCGGTCATGGACAGCCGCGCCTGTGGCGTTCCGGTCTCCGCAGCGCGGCCGCGCAGCGTCGTGGTCGAGCGTCGAACGCGGAAGTATCGGCAGGTCGGCACCATTGAGCGCGGCGGCGGCCGGGATGTGTCGGCGGGTGTCCACGGTGAGACCGATCGCAGCGGCCGGACGATACGTTGTAGTCTCGCAAACGTGCTCGCACCCGAGCGGCGAACGCGCGCCGACATCATCTCCGCAGTCGCGATAGCCGTGGTCGTGGTGATCGCTGCGGTGATGGTGTGGGCGCGCAGTGATGCCAGGGGCACCGAGTCGGTGACGGCGGAACATCCGGTTTCCACACCTGCGGCGGCCGATCAGGTTCCGACGAGTCTGCAAGAGCTATGGCATGCGCCCGATCCGTCCGCGAACCGAGCGTTGGTGGCCGCGGGCACGGTCGTCACGGGCGCGGACGGCACCGTCACCGGGCACGACCCGCGCACCGGTGCGCCACTGTGGCACTACCGGCGCGACCTGCCGCTGTGCGGTGTGGAGTCGCAGTTCGGCATGGTGATAGCGGTGTACAAGGATCAGCGCGGCTGCAGCCAGGCCGCGCTGCTGGCCGGCGAGGACGGTTCTCGCCGGACCGCGCGCAGCAGCTACATGGATCCGACCGTGCAGCTATCGGTCGACGGCACCTATGTACTGGCGCAGGGCCCGCGGCGGCTGGAGATGTGGCGCTCGGATCTGGTGCGCACCCTCGAATACGGCTACGTCGACGCACCGGTGAACGTGAAAACCCAACCGCGCAAAGGATGCAAGCTGATCTCATCGAGTTCGAGCTCCACCCGGCTCGCCGTCCTCGAACGCTGCCCCGAAGATCCGAACAACCGGCTGACCGTGCTCAATCCGGCCCCGAAGGACAACACGGTGCCCGAGGAGTACGGCTCGCATGTGCTCAACGGCGCCGGCGCGGACTCCCCCGACGCGCGCGTAATCGCGGTGTCCGACAACCGAATCGTGCTCTACCTACCCGGTTCGCCCGCGACCGCGACCGCCCAAGCGATATCACCGCGACTCGAAGTCTTCGACGGCACCGGGAATGCGCTTATGGTGCACCAACTTTCCGCACCGCTGAGCGATAAGGCGACCACCACCCGGATCAGTTCGCTATTCCTGGTATTCACCGGCAACAGCCTGATCGCCTTGAACGCGGGCACCTTCGATCCGATCTGGGCCGCCCCCGGCGCACTCGGCAGTCCGGTATTCATGGCGGGCCGACTACTCGTGCCGGTCGACGGCGCGATCGCCGTCCTCGACCCCACCTCGGGCACCGAAGTGTCACGTATTCCGGTGGCGCGCCCCGGCTCCGACGGCTCCCCCATCTCACTCGCCGTCCTCGGCACCACCGTGCTGGAAAAACGCGGGGCCGAGATATTCGCACTGGGATCGTGATGACTGATTCAGTAAGAACATGGGTAACTCGTCGGGAACGCCCAAGAATCCGCCCGCACCTGCCATCGGCCCGGGAGATGACTGTCGAGGCACCGACGACCGGCAAAAGATTCGGGGAGGCGGGCTAGCCATGTCCGCACGCGACGACGCCCGACTGGTTCTGCTCCGGCACGGCGAAACCACCTGGTCGAACCAGGGGCGCCATACCGGCCGCACCGATCTGCCGCTCACCGAGCGCGGCGAGGAACAGGCTCGCGCTGCGGCCGCGGTGCTGAGCGAGCTGAAACTGCGCGACCCGCTGGTGTTCACCAGTCCACGGCAACGTGCCGTGCGCACCGCGGCGCTCGCGGGGCTCACCGATACCGTCGTCGACGACGATCTGGCCGAATGGGATTACGGCGATTACGAGGGGCGGACCTCCGCCGAGATCCGCGAGCACGATCCGGGCTGGACCATCTGGACCGGAGCCGTGCCGGATGGCGAGACGGCCGCACAGGTCAGCGACCGCGCCGATCGGGTGCTGGCATCGGTCGAACCCGCACTGCCGGGTCGGGATATCGTGCTGGTCGGCCACGGTCATTTCTCCCGGGCGCTGATCGCCCGCTGGGCCGAACTCGATATCAGGGAGGGGCGCCGCTTCGTGATGTCGACCGCCGCGATCACCGTGCTCGGTTACGAACGCGACGACCGAACCATCCTGGCGCACAACCTAGTTCCGGCAAACCATGGAGCCACACTATGACTCGCACCGGCACGATCCGCCGCGCCACCCCCGCCGACGTACCCGCCATGGTGGGCCTGGTCGAAGAGCTCGCCGAGTACGAGAAGTCCCGCGCGGAGTGCGCGCTCACCGCCGAACAACTGGGCGCCGCGCTGTTCGGGCCGTCGCCCGCGGTTTTCGCTCATGTCGCCGAGGACGAAACCGGTGTGGTCGGCTGTGCTATCTGGTTCCTGAACTACTCCACCTGGACCGGCGTACACGGCATCTACCTGGAGGACCTGTACGTCAAGCCGGAGACCCGCGGTAAGGGTTACGGCAAGGCGCTGCTCGCCGCCCTCGCCGAGGAGGCGGCCGCCAAGGGCTACAGCCGGGTCGACTGGTCCGTGCTGACCTGGAATGCACCCGCCATCGATTTCTACAAATCCCTCGGCGCCAACCCGCAGGACGAGTGGGTCGGCTACCGACTCACCGGCGCGGCCATCGATAAGCTCGCCGCCGAAGCCTCGTGAGCGAGCGTCGGCGAGCGAACCGTCAGCATTGGCGAGCACTTGATCATGGCGGAGCCGAGCGCCAGCGAGGTGGAGGCATGGGCAAGTGAAGGTTGTCGCACCCACGGATTGGCCGACCACCGCGGACGAGGCCATGGCCGTCCAGGATGCCCTGCGGCTATTGGTGATCGCGGCCGACCCGCGGCCACCACGATTCCGCACTATCGCCGGACTCGACTCCGCCTACGACGACGGAACCGGGATCGCCGCTGCGGCCGCCGTCGTATTGAACAGTGCCACACTGGATCTTGTCGACACCGCGGTCGCGCACGGCACGGTCACATTTCCCTATGTGCCGGGCCTACTGTCCTTCCGTGAACTGCCGATAACTCTCGCCGCACTCGAAAAGCTCACTACCACACCGGATCTACTGATCTGCGATGGACAGGGACTAGCCCATCCGCGCCGCTTCGGCTTGGCCTGCCATGTCGGAATCCTCACGGATACACCGACAATCGGCGTAGCCAAGACGCCCTGGGGTGCGTATACGGAGCCCGGTCCAGAGCGCGGCGCGGTCAGCGATATCACCATGGACGGCGAAGTCGTCGGGCGCGCGCTGCGTACCCGACATGGCGTCAAACCGGTCTTCGTCTCCGTCGGCCATCTCGTCGACTTGGACACCGCATGCACCCAGGTGCTCGCACTCACCCCGCGCTACCGCCAACCCGAAACCACCCGGCAGGCCGATCGCCTGTGCCGTCAGGCACTTCGGGCCGCCACCGCATGAACCCGGCTACTTCGATTCGGGCATATCCGGTTCGATCCCGTATGCCTCGGCCATCCAGCGATTCGACGCGGGCGCGAACAGGAGCGCCAGCGCGGACACCACAACAATACCGAGCAATGCGCCGAGCACGGGCTGATGCGAATCCGTCAGCAGCGACCAGGTCACCGGAAGCAGCAGCACTTGGGCGATCACGGCAATGGCGCGCCCCCATCGGTGCCCGAGGAAGAGTCCGATCCCGGCCGCCGACACCGCGCCGCCGAGAATGCCGAACCACGCGGCCGTGCCGTACCCGCTCGCCGCACTCTGATCGTGTCCGAGCAGCCCACGCACGACCAGCACGATCGCCACGACCACGGCCACCGCGCCTTCCAGCGCGACCAATCCGCCCGCACCGCGCACCGTCACGGGCACACCCGCCGAAACCTCGTCTTTGCCGCTGTCCGCCACGTGGCCAAGCCTAGAACCCACTCGGCGGCTTTCCGGACCGGGCCGCCCGCCGATTAGGCTGCCGAAGGTGCGGACGCTGCTGATCGTGAATCCGAACGCCACCTCGACCACGCCGGCGACGCGGGACCTGCTGGCGCACGCGTTGGAGAGCCGGACTCAGCTGACCGTCGCGCATACCCAACACCGCGGCCACGCGGCGGAATTGGCGCAGTGGGCGGCAACCAACGAGATGGACCTGATTGTCGTGCACGGCGGCGATGGGACGGTCAACGAGACCATCAACGGCTACCTGCCGCTGCCCCAGGTCGACGACGGACAGGCCTGGCTGCCGCGCCTGGGCGTGATTCCGGGCGGATCGGCGAATGTGTTCGCGCGCGCCCTCGGCATCTCCCCTGATCCGGTAACCGCCACCAACCAGCTCATCGATCTGCTCACCCTCGACCGGGACCGCAAAATCGGCCTCGGCCTCGCCGATGATCGCTGGTTCGGCTTCAGCGCGGGCGTCGGTCTGGACGCCGATGTCTGCGAGGCGATCGACAACAGCCGCGCCGACGGTCATGCCGCCACCCCCGGTCGCTACGTTCGAACAACTGTGCGGCAATTCTTCAAGGCCAAGCGCAGGGCACCGAGCCTCCGGATCGAGATTCCCGGATTCGAGCCCGTCAGTGAGGTCCATTACGCCTTCGTAACGAACACGAGTCCGTGGACCTACCTGAACGCCACGCCGGTGCACACCAACCCGGGAACGGCCTTCGAAACGGGCCTCGGGGTGTTCGCGGTGCGGTCGATGTCGGTGGCGTCTACCCTGCTGCTTGCCAGGCAGCTTCTCGCAGTCAATGGAAATCCCAAGTCCCGCAACCTATTTCGCGAGGACGATGTACCTTCGGTGCATATCGAGGCCAGTGAACCGATCGGCCTGCAAATCGACGGCGACTTTATCGGAAAACGCAACATGGTGGATTTCACAGCCGTGCCCGATGTGCTGGATGTGGTTGCGCCACGCCCCGAGTGAGCACGAAACGCGCGAAAAATCTGGGTGTTGCGCTGCGAAAACCAGGTAGAGCGAGTACAAAGGACCGGGCAGGTTCCCCTAGGGGCCCTTGACGGCGTGAGCTTCCCCACGGTGCACCGGATACCTATTGACATCTACGGTGTTCGTGAAAGCATTCACAAGCAACCGTGCGGAAACATTCGAGTCGCACAAATGAACGATCCACAAACCGTAGGCGCCCTTTGCCGGCGCCCAGCAAAGGAGCAGAGGAATGGACTGGCGCCACAAGGCCATCTGTCGCGATGAGGACCCCGAGCTGTTCTTCCCGGTGGGTAACAGTGGTCCGGCGCTTGCGCAGATTGCCGATGCCAAGCTGGTCTGCGCTCGCTGCCCCGTTACCGCTGACTGCCTGTCCTGGGCCCTGAAGTCCGGGCAGGATGCCGGCGTGTGGGGTGGTATGAGCGAGGACGAGCGTCGGGCGCTCAAGCGTCGCAACGCGCGCACCCGCACCCGCACCGTCGTCTAGTAGGACGACCAGCGTTACCGGACCCATCAGCACGGCCCGGTAACGCAGTCCAGCCCGGCACTCACGTGCCGGGCTATTTTGTGCTCTCTCTGATTTGCCGCGCCTGCGGCGCAGCGGGTTCGCGGCCCCCTGGTGTCTCGCGTCCGAGCCGTCGAGACTCGCTCCGCGCTGGTCAACTGTGCAGGGAAGCTTAATCTTATTGCTGGCCAGGCAAATTCGACTCAGCGCCCCGAGCGGCGACCCAGCGGCACCCGCAATACCGCATCCGTACCGATGTCGGCACCCGGGTGTAAACCGATGGAGCCGCCGAGCTCCGCGGTGACCAGGGTACGCACGATCTGCAGGCCGAGGCGGTCGGAGGATTCCAGGCTGAAACCCGGCGGTAGGCCGCGGCCGTCATCGCTGATGATCACGTCCAGCCAACGCGCCGAACGCTCGGAACGGATTGTCACCGTGCCGTTTTCGCCGGAATCGAAGGCGTGCTCGATGGCGTTCTGCACCAGTTCGGTCAGCACCATCACCAGCGGGGTGGCGCGTTCGGCGGAGAACACACCGAGCGAACCGGCACGGCGCACTTTGATTCTCGCGGTGTGCACGGTCGCGACATCGGCCATGATCGGCAGCAGCCGGTCCACCACCTCGTCGAGATCGACCTCTTCGTCCACCGACATGGACAGCATTTCGTGCACCGAGGCGATCGAGGTGACCCGGCGCACCGATTCGGTCAGTGCGACCTGAGCCTCCTCGTTCTCGGTGCGCCGCGCCTGCAAGCGCAGCAGCGCGGCCACGGTCTGCAGATTGTTCTTCACGCGATGGTGGATCTCGCGGATGGTCGCGTCCTTGCTGAGCAGCGCGCGGTCACGGCGCTTGACCTCGGTGACATCACGGACCAGCACCGCGGCCCCGGCCAGTTCCCCGTGCGGACGCAACACCAGGGTGCGCAGCAGTACGGTGGCGCCGCGCGCCTCGACCTCCATGCGGCGCCCGGTCCGGCCCGCCAGGGCGGCCTGGATATCGCCGACGACCTCCTGGGCGTCGAACGGATCGGTGATCAACGACCGGGTGGTGACAGCCAGATCCTGGCCTGCGAGATCGGCCTGCAAACCCATCCGGTGATACGCCGACAGCGCGTTCGGGCTGGCGTAGACCACGATGCCCTCGGTATCGAGCCGGATGAAACCGTCGCCCGCGCGCGGACTGGAGTGCGTCGCGGCGCGATCTTCTATGGTCGGGAAGGTGCCGTCAGCGATCATCTGGCACAGGTCGTCAGCGCAGGCGACATAGGCGATCTCCAGCGTGCTGCGCACCCGCGAACGCTGCAGATCGGTGTCGCGGCTGAGCACTGCGATGACATCGTCACCGCAGCGCACCGGAATGGCCTCGCGAACGGCGTGCACCGGATGCGGATGGTAGACGCCCTCGGCCTCGAGATCGCTGTCCGCGCGCACGACCTTGCCGGTCATCAGCGCGTCGAAGACCTGCGGATGATCGGCCTGCGAGGCGATACCGCCGACCCGATCCTCCGGATGGACCGTGGGCGCGGTAGTCGGGCGGCACTGTGCGACGCAGACGATATCCGCGCCGTCGGCGATCGGTCCGGCACCGACCCACAGCAGCAGATCCGCGAAGGACAGATCGGCGAGCAACTGCCAATCGCCGACAACCCGCTGCAGATGGTCCACGGCAACACCGGGTAGGTCGGTGTGTTCGGCCAGCAGCTCACTCAGTGTCGCCATATTCGATCTATCCGCTTCAGAAGTTAAGAGATGACGGCGATCAGATGCCCGGCCTTGATCGCATCGCCTTCTTCGACGCCGATCGAGGTCACCGTGCCACCGCTCTCGGCAAGCACCGGGATCTCCATTTTCATCGACTCGAGGATCACCAGGGTGTCGCCCTCGTGTACCTCGTCGCCCTCGGCGACGACAACCTGCTGCACGACCGACACCAGCTCCGAGAGCACTTCCTCAGCCATGACACCCCATCCACTCGTTCGCGCCGATCCGCTGAAACTACAGCCAACCACACATGAAACAATGACCTTCGATCAGAGTGCTCCCCGCGGACGCGGGGGTGATCCGCAGAAGGGAGACTACCGATGGGTAAGCGTGGTCGTAAGAAGCGCAGCCGCAAGGGAAGCGCGGCCAACCACGGCAAGCGTCCCAACGCCTGAGCCGAGGCCGTAGCGACTGCTTGCAGATCGCTCGAAGACAAGTAGCACGAAAAACACCGAGGGCCAGCATCTTCCGCAAGGAAGACCTGGCGCCTCGGTGTTTTTTCGGTATCCGGAACTACTCGGTGGTCTCGACCCGCGTCACCGTGACGGATCGGCGGATCTCCAGGGTCAGTCGATCGCGCAACGAATCCGGTGCCCGATCACCACCGCACTTGCGGCTCAGCAGGCTCTTGATCTTCTCCTCGATGCCATAGGCCTCGATACACGGCGAGCAGTGGTCCATGTGGTGCTGCAGCCGGGCCCGGGTGGCATCGTCGCATTCACCGTCGAGCATGAGCCAGACGTCAGCGAGCACAGCAGTGCAGTCCAACTCCATATCCGGGTCGCGCTCGCTCACGACTCCACCTCGCCGGCGCTCGGTGCCGTCGCACCCGAAGGTGCTGTGCCTGTGGTTCGCTCGCTCATGGCTGCTTGACCTCCTGGCGTTCCGCACCGTTACGGTTGAATCCACGTTCGCGCGCCACATCGGCGAGCAAACCCTTGAGCTGCTTGCGGCCGCGATGCAGCCGGGACATCACCGTACCGATGGGAGTGCCCATGATGTCGGCGATCTCCTTATATGGGAAGCCCTCGACATCCGCGTAGTACACCGCCATCCGGAATTCCTCCGGCAGCTCCTGCAGCGCGGACTTGATGTCGTCGTCCGGTAGCGCGTCCAACGCCTCGACCTCCGCCGAACGCAGTCCGGTCGAGGTGTGCTCGGCGGTGGCGGCGAGCTGCCAGTCGGTGATCTCGTCAGTCGGATACTGCGCGGGCTGACGCTGCTTCTTGCGATAGGAGTTGATGTAGGTGTTGGTCAGGATCCGGTAGAGCCAGGCACGCAGATTGGTGCCTTCCTTGAAGGATTTGAAGCCCTGGAACGCCTTGACGTAGGTCTCCTGCACCAAGTCCTCGGCATCTGCCGGATTCCGGGTCATGCGCAGCGCGGCACCGTAGAGCTGGTCGAGCAGCGGGAGCGCATCGCGCTCGAACCGCTGTACCAGCTCGGTATCGTCGACCGCGGCGCCGACCGCACCGTCGGTGACCACGTCATCGTCGCTCGTCACACCAATCCCTTCGATCGCCGTACCTGCCAAATCTACAGGCGCGGTCGAAACGATTGGGAACCGATCGTCCCCCGCGGCGCGCCCGGCGGCGGCGAAGCGTAACCACGGAGCGCGCCGAGAGTGCCGCCAATCGGACACTGTCGACGTCACCGGGCGTTGTTCGAGCAGAACAGGCACCGACCCTCTCCTTCAGTTCCTTCAGTCCTACAGCCGTACGGCTTTCCGTATTCGCATGCAACATGTCCGCGCCCGGCTGTGTTCCCATGGCGAACTCCCGGCGCCGAAAACACCTCGTCGACCCGCGCTCCTGGCGACTGCTCGCCGGTCGCTCGAAGCGGCCGGCATCGCCATTAGGGTGAGCGGCATGGCAGCAGCCTCGACCCCGGCGATCCGTACCTTGACCAAGGCCGATGTGGCCCATCGCGTGCACGCGTACAAGCACGATCCGCGCGTCGACTCCTACGGCACCGAGGCGGTCGACGCACTCGCCGCCGAGGTCGGCGTAACGGCGGCCCAGATCTTCAAAACGCTGGTTGTCGAATTATCGACCGGCGCGCTCGCGGTCGCGGTGCTGCCGGTGCCGAATACTTTGTCGCTCAAGGCGGCGGCCGCAGTGCTCGGTGCGCCCAAGGCGGCCATGGCGGATAAGGCGAAGGTCGAGCGAATCACCGGTTACGTACTCGGCGGCATCTCCCCGCTGGGCCAGCGCAAGCTGCTGCCCACCGTGGTCGACGCTTCCGCATTGGCCTGGGACCGCGTGCTTTGCAGTGCGGGCCGCCGCGGTCTCGAGATCGAACTGGCACCGGCAGATCTGGTTCGGCTCACCGATGCGGTAACCGCGCCAGTCACATCCGTGTAATTCCGCACTAAGTCGGCAACATTATGCGTTACTGAACGAGCCATGATCGTCCGACTCGAGGATGTGATGCGAAATGTCCGCCTGTCAGCGTTTACGCACCATGATCATCGTTGTGTTCGGAGCTCTGCTGCTGCTCGCACCGACGGCCACCGCCACACCCGGCGGTCCCCTGGCGACGGAAGTCGGCGACTTCCAGTTCGATGGGCAGGTCAGCGACGACGCACCGAAACGGACCGGCGCCCCGAAGAAGGATGAACGAGCCGACAAGGCCGAGAAGTTGGGCGGCGGTGTCGCGGGCAAGGTCATCGACCTGACCGGCAGCATTATCAAGTGCCTGTTGAATGTCGTGACGCCCAGCGTGAAGTGCCAACTCTGAGTTATCCCACGGTGGGCCGGGCGATCACAGCAAGCTGATCTGCCCGGCCTTTTCCGTACCGGCCTGAATACCCAACGGCGCCAACAGCTCCGGACCATTATTGCGGACGCTGTTGACCAGCGACGAGACCGGACGCGCCACAATGCCCGCCACCGATTCGGCGCTCGGCGTCTCGAGCAGGGTGGCCGGTGCCGGATGATCCGGATCCAGCCAGGCCGCCCAATTCTCCTGCGGCATGGGCAGCGGCATCCGGTCATGGATGCGGGTGAGTTCGCCGACGGCGTCGGTGGTCAGGATGGCGCACGACAGCAGCGGTTCGCTTTCCCGCTGTGCACGGTCCCGCCATACCGACCACAATCCGGCCATGTACAGCCGCGAGCCATCGGTATTCGACATGAAGTACGGCTGCTTCACGGCCTTGCCCTTGGTCCCGGCATCCGGTTCGACCAACCACTCGTACCAGCCGTCCATCGGGACCAGACAGCGGCGATACTTCACCGCATCGCGAAACGATGCGGTGGTCGCCGCCTTATCGGCGCGGGCATTGAACAGCGGTTTGCCCTTGACCGGTACGCCCGGTTCGGCGGCCTTGGTCCAGACCGGGATCAGCCCCCAGCGCATCCGCCGGATGCGTAGCTTGGGGTCGTCGTCCGGCCGGCCGTGCGCATGCCGCTCCACCACGGTCAGCACCTGGGTGGTCGGCGCGACGTTGTAGTTGGTGAAACCGCCGTTGTTATCGGTCGGCGTCTCGTCGATGGCGTCCAGTTCGGCGGCCAGCCGACCGGGATCGGTAGTTGTCGCGTATCTGCCGCACATATCTCGATACTTCCACGCGGCGCCGACAGACTCGCGAAGAATTGACGTCAGGGGTGACCTGGTGAGAGGTGTGGCCTTGCATCATCTCAGATGATGGCATCGCCGGGCTGCCCTTCGGCGGTGTCGGCGATTCCGGAATCGGGCGCATCCACGGCGCACCCGGTCTGCGTGAATTCGCCCGGCCGCATTCGATCGCGGTGCAGCGCTTCGCAATTCCCGGTATGGCGCTGCTCAGCTACTCGCGGACCCAGTTCACCATGAAACTGCTGCGTCGCCTGATGCCCATCCTGCACGGACGGCACAAGTAGGTTTGCTGGGCGCTCGCATATCGGGCCAGCCCACGCACCTGCCGACCACAGCGGAACTGTCTTACGAGCGGGGAGTTCGCGGCCCACCACCCCTCATCGAATCGCTCCGCGATGCGGATACTCGGTGCCGCGAACACGCCGCGCCGCAGGCACGGCAAATCAAACACAGCCCACCGCGCGTGTCCGGGTGCGCGATGGGCGAAGATGGACGGGTGAGTTTCTGGCCAGCGCCCCATGTCGATGTCCCCGTGCACGCGACCGTGACCCTGCCCGGATCGAAATCGATCACGAATCGGGCCTTGATCCTGGCCGCACTCGCCGAGGGCCCGTCGACCATTTCCGGCGCGCTGCGCAGCCGCGACACCGAACTCATGATCGGCGCCCTGCGCGCATTGGGCGCGCGGATCGAGGGCGACGCCGAAACGCTTGCCGTGACACCGGCGCCGCTGCACAGCGGCACCGTCGACTGCGGCCTGGCGGGCACCGTCATGCGCTTCCTGCCGCCCGTCGCGGCCCTGGCCACCGGCGATGTCGCCTTCGACGGTGACGAGCAGGCGCGGGTTCGCCCGCTCGGCACCATTCTGGAGGCACTGCGCCGGCTCGGCGCCGATATCGAGGGCGACGCACTGCCGTTCACGGTGCACGGTAAGGGCGCGCTGCGCGGCGGCGCTGTCACCATCGATGCCTCCGGATCCTCCCAGTTCGTCTCCGGACTGCTGCTGTCGGCGGCCCGGTTCGACGAGGGGGTCGTGGTGCACCACGACGGCAAGGCGCTGCCATCGATGCCGCATATCGAGATGACGGTGGAGATGCTGCGGCGCGCCGAGGTCGTCGTGGATGCCCCCGCCGACAGCCGCAAGGCCCAGACCTGGACCGTCGCACCGGGGCCGATCCGCGCGGTGAACTGGGATGTGGAACCGGATCTGTCCAATGCCACGCCCTTCCTGGCCGCGGCCGCCATTACCGGCGGCGAGGTCCGCATCCCGCACTGGCCGCGCCTGACCACCCAGCCCGGTGACGTGATCCGGGAGATCCTGGTGCGGATGGGCGCCGAGGTCACCCGATTCGACGGTGTGCTGACCGTGCGTGGCCCCGAGCGCTTGGCCGGTATCGATATCGATCTGCACGATGTCGGCGAATTGACCCCGACCGTGGCCGCCCTTGCGGCACTTGCGGATTCGCCGTCCTGGCTGCGCGGTATCGCACATCTGCGCGGTCACGAGACCGATCGGCTCGCGGCCCTGTCCACTGAGATCAACCGGCTCGGCGGCAATGTCACCGAAACCGAGGACGGACTCGAGATCACCCCGGCCCCGCTGCACGGCGGCAACTGGCATTCCTATGCCGACCACCGAATGGCAACGGCCGGTGCGATCCTCGGACTCCGGGTGCCCGGCGTGGCTATCGAGGATATCGGCACCACGGCCAAGACGTTGCCCGGCTTCGTCGGCCTGTGGGAACAAATGCTCGATCCCACGCTGACGGATCAGGGAGCGGCCCGCTGAGAAGACGCGAGTACGACGAGTCGGATGTCCGGGTGCGCCCGGGCAAATCCTCTCGTCCACGCACGAAAACCCGTCCGCAACACAATGATGCGGAATCGGCCATGGTCGTATCGGTGGACCGCGGTCGCTGGGGTTGCGTGCTCGGCGGCGATCCCGACAAACTGATCGTCGCCATGCGGGCCAGGGAACTGGGCCGCACCCCGATCGTCGTCGGCGATCAGGTCGACGTGGTCGGCGACCTGTCCGGCAAACCCGATACCCTCGCCCGGATCGTCCGCGTCGCCGAACGCCGTACGGTCCTGCGACGCACCGCCGATGACACCGATCCCTTCGAACGGATCGTCGTCGGCAATGCCGAACAGCTGTTCATCGTGGTCGCCCTCGCCGATCCGCCGCCGCGCACCGGTTTCGTCGAACGTGCCATGGTCGCCGCATATGCCGGTGGGCTGCAACCGATTCTGTGTCTGACCAAACGCGATCTGGCCGCCGAATCCGAATTCGCCTCCGCCTTCGACGATCTCGACCTCACCATCATCTACGGCGGCATCGACGACCCCATCGAACCGGTCCTGGATTTACTCACCGACCGGCTCACCGCCTTCATCGGCCACTCCGGCGTCGGCAAATCCACGCTGGTGAATCGCCTTGTGCCCGATGCGGATCGGGCCGTCGGCGAGGTCTCCGGTGTGGGCAAGGGCAAACACACCTCCACCCAATCCGTCGCCCTGCCGCTACCCCGGGGCGGCTGGGTCATCGACACACCCGGTGTCCGTTCCTTCGGATTGGCCCATATCACCCCCGACGATGTCATCGCCGCCTTCACCGATCTGGCCGCCGCCATCGAGGACTGTCCCCGCGGCTGTACCCATCTCGGGCCGCCCGCGGATCCCGAATGCGCGCTGGATGCGCTGCCCGGTAAGGAGCGCCGCGTCGCCGCCATCCGCCTGCTGCTGGGCGCCCTGAACTCCAACGATCTCTGGTGACCGATTTCAATCGCGTCCGTAGCGGGGCAGGCAGCCGGTATCCAGGGGGAACCCAAAGGGTTCAGGCAATGGGATGGCGTCGCCATACGTCCCGTCGAGCTGGCCGTGGTATGTGCCGTCCTTGGGATGGGTGTACAGCACCCATCGACCGTAGCGCGGATCGACCGATAGCAGCATGCGGACGCCCGCCGCGCTGTACCAACCGTTCTTGTCTGTGATCTGTTGAGCCTTCTCTGTCTTGGATATGACCTCGACAGCGAGCTCGACATCTTGCGGATCGGCCAGCCAATCGTCGTCCTCATCCCATGCCTCGGGCAGAACCACCAGGTCAGGTGTGCAGTAGTCGTCGTCATCGCCCGGCATCTGGATCGACGAAACTTCGTATGCCGCTAGCCCGGCTGGTATCCGCACCTCGATCTGTTGTCGCAATCGCCGAATCGTCCCCGCGTGCTTGCCATGAGGTGTCGGTGACATCACGAGACTGCCTCCCAGGATCTCGACGCCCAGGCCAGTGGCGCGCTCTATCTGCTCAGCGACGGCACGCAGGTGGCCTGGGCGCGGGTGCATGGCAGGGACGGTCATGGATGATCACTCCAACCCTCGCAGACAGCTGCACACGACTTCACGATAATGCAGGACCGCGTGGACACGCGTGCGGCAACGCAATGGCTCAGTGCCGACGACGCGATTTCGGTGCGCGCTTGCCCTTCGACTCGGCACGTGCGGCCTCGCGGCGCTCACGGCGGGTGCTGCCGTCGCCGTACTCCTCGGCGTCACTGTGCACCGCGGTGTAACCACCCTCGTCCGGACCCGAATAGTGGAAGCCGTTATTGGCCCGCGAATCGCCGATCCCCTTGGCGCGCAACGCCGCCGGTGCGCCGTTGGCGACCGGCGCCTCCTGGGTGGGCAGTGGACGCGGTGCGGTGGCGCCGACCGGCGAGCGCAGACCGGGATCGACCATGACACCCTCGGGCTGCGGCTGCTGCACCTCGACCTGCAGATTGAACAGGAAGCCGACCGACTCCTCCTTCAGACCATCGAGCATCGCGGCGAACATATCGAAGCCCTCGCGCTGGTATTCGACCAGCGGATCGCGCTGCGCCATGGCACGCAGGCCGATGCCCTCCTTGAGGTAGTCCATTTCGTAGAGATGCTCGCGCCACTTGCGATCCAGCACCGAAAGCAGCACCTGGCGTTCGAGGTTGCGCATCGAACCATCGCCCGCCAGACCGTCGATCTGCTGTTCGCGCTTCTCGTACGCGTCGTGCGCATCGTCGAGCAGGGCCTCGATCAGTTCGTCCTTGGTCAGCTCGCCCGCCTCGCCGACGCCGGTCTCGCCGGTCAGATCCTGATAATCCAGGCTCACCGGATACAGCGTCTTCAGCGCCGTCCACAACTTGTCCAGATCCCAGTCCTCGACATAGCCCTCGGCAGTGGCGCCATCGGTGTAGGCGGTGATCACATCGGTGATCATCTCCTGGACCTGGCCGTCCATATCCTCGCCGCGCAGGATCCGGTTGCGCTCGCCGTAGATGACGGTGCGCTGCTGGTTCATCACCTCGTCGTACTTGAGCACATTCTTGCGGATCTCGAAGTTCTGCTGCTCGACCTGGGTCTGGGCGCTCTTGATCGCCTTGGAGACCATCTTGGCCTCGATCGGCACATCGTCGGGCAGGTTGAGCCTGGTCATGATGGCCTCGAGCGCGGCACCGTTGAAGCGTCGCATCAACTCGTCACCCAGCGACAGGTAGAACCGGGACTCACCCGGGTCACCCTGACGACCGGAGCGACCGCGCAACTGGTTATCGATACGCCGCGATTCGTGGCGCTCGGTGCCGAGTACATAGAGACCGCCGGCATCGCGCACCGCGTCGGCGTCCTCGGCGGTCTGCTCCTTGACCCGCTCCAGCGTCGGCAACCACGCGGCCTGGTACTCCTCCGGCGTCTCCACCGGATCCAACCCCTCCTTGCGCAGGATGATGTCGGTGATGATGTCCGGGTTACCGCCGAGCACGACGTCGGTACCACGACCGGCCATATTCGTCGCGACCGTGACCGCGCCCGGCCGACCGGCCTCGGCGATGATCTCGGCTTCCTTCTCGTGGAACTTCGCATTCAGCACGTTGTGCGCGATGCCGCGCTTGGTGAACTGCTTGGACAGGTACTCCGAGCGCTCGACGCTGGTGGTACCGATCAGCACCGGCTGGCCCTTCTCGTGCCGTTCGGTGACATCGTCGACCACGGCGGCGAATTTGGCCTCTTCGGTCTTGTAGATCAGATCGGACTGGTCGGCGCGGATCATCGGCTTGTTCGTCGGGATCGGGACCACACCGAGGCTGTAGATCTGATGCAGCTCGGCGGCCTCGGTCTCGGCGGTACCGGTCATCCCGGACAGCTTGTCGTAGAGGCGGAAGTAGTTCTGCAGCGTGATCGTGGCCAGGGTCTGGTTCTCCGGCTGGATCTCGACGTTTTCCTTGGCCTCGATCGCCTGGTGCATGCCCTCGTTGTAGCGGCGTCCGACCAGGATGCGGCCGGTGAACTCGTCGACGATGATGACCTCGCCGTCGCGGACGATGTAGTCCTTGTCCCGGTGGTAGAGCTCCTTGGCCTTGACGGCGTTGTTCAGGTAGCTCACCAGCGGCGAGTTGGCGGCCTCGTAGAGGTTGTCGATGCCGAGCTGATCCTCGACGAATTCCACACCGGCCTCGTGCACACCGATGGTGCGCTTCTTGATGTCGACCTCGTAGTGCAGGTCCTTCTTCAACAGCGGTGCGATGCGGGCGAATTCGGCGTACCACTTCGACGAGGCGTCGGCCGGACCCGAGATGATCAGCGGGGTACGGGCCTCGTCGATGAGGATGGAGTCGACCTCGTCGACCACGGCGAAGTTGTGCCCGCGCTGGACCAGATCGTCCAGCGAGTGGGTCATATTGTCGCGCAGATAGTCGAAGCCGAATTCGTTGTTGGTGCCGTAGGTGATGTCGGAGTTGTAGGACTCGCGGCGCTCGGCCGGGGTCATCCCGGACAGGATCACGCCGACACTCAGCCCGAGGAAGCGGTGCACGCGGCCCATCCACTCGGCGTCGCGCTTGGCCAGGTAGTCGTTGACTGTGACGACGTGCACGCCGTCACCGGAGATCGCGTTCAGATAGGCGGGCAGCACACAGGTCAGGGTCTTGCCCTCACCGGTCTTCATCTCGGCGATATTGCCGAGGTGCAGCGCCGCGCCACCCATGATCTGCACCTTGTAATGCTTCTGGTTCAGCACGCGCCAAGACGCCTCGCGGGCCACCGCGAACGCCTCCAGGAGCAGATCATCCAGCGATTCGCCGTCCGCGTAGCGCTGCTTGAACTCGTCGGTCTTGGCCCGCAGCTCGTGATCGGTGAGCTCCTCGAACTCGGGCCCGAGCGCGAGAACCTCATCCGCGAGGTGGGCGAGCCGCTTGACCGTGCGTCCCTCACCAATCCGTAGCAACCTCGTCAGTGTCAGCGCAGGCACGGGTCTCGTCAGTCCTCTGGTCGGTGTGTCAAATGTTCGGCCGTCACCCGGAGCGGGCAGTGTGCACATGGCCCCCGCCGAGCATGGCGGAATCCGCAGCACGCTTCATGGTAATGCGGCACCCATGGTAGCCGTAGCGACTGCTTGCCGGTCGCTCGAAAGGGCCAGTGCCGATGACCAACGACTAGCGCCGCAGCCGCCGCTACCGCCGAAGCGGCAGCCGTTTCTTCTCACCGTACCCGGGTATCGGCCGTCGGCGCGGGTGGCAATCCGATAGACCGGAACCTGTTTCAGCGCGGGTGTCATACCATGTGAATCGGTCGTCGTTCGCGACGCCGAGAACCCTGTTTACCAGGGCCGACCCGTTATCCGACGGCATGCGACAACACCAAGGGGCAGCGCGGCTCAAAAGGCATCCATTATCCGGCACCCCGATTAGTGTGAGCGGATCGAGTTCCTCCGGTCTCGAATCAACGCAGCCTTGCATGGAACCGGCCGTAGGTAAAGGGATGCGGGAATTTCGCTGGAATTACCACAGCGGGCAGGAAGAACCGTTGTGGGCGACCACAATGGGCGGTGAGACGGCTCGGGTGGGAGCCACATCGGAAGGAGCACCGGGCAGCGTGATCACGAGATTGACGCCGCAGGACGCGTCGTTCTATCGGCTCGAGTCGAGCAGCAATCCGATCCATATCGGCTCTCTCGCGATCGTCCGAGGTAGCGACTCCGCACCGGGGGAAACGGCACTCGACTACGACGGACTGGTCGATCTGGTGGAGAGCAGGCTTTCCCTGGTCCCCCGCTACCGCAGGAAGGTGCGCGAGATTCCGTTCGCACTCGGCCGCCCGGTCTGGGTCGAGGACAGCCATTTCGATATCACTTATCACATCCGCCGCTCCGCGCTGCCCGCTCCGGGCACCGATAGCCAGCTGCACGATCTGGTGGCCCGGCTGGCGTCGCGACCACTCGATCAGACTCGCCCGCTGTGGGAGATGTATTTGATCGAGGGCCTGGCGCGGGGCCGGTCCGCGATCTTCACCAAAACCCATTCGGCGCTGGTCGACGGAGATTCCGCACTCGAGATCGGGCACGTCATCCTCGATACCAGCCCGTCCCCACGCGGTATCGCCGACGACGCATGGGTGGCGCCGCGCGAACCCAACGAGATGGAACTGCTGATCGGTGCGCTGAGCCACCTGGCCGCACAGCCGCGCGAGGCACTCGAGGTGGCCCGCGACACGAGCGCGCACGCGTTCTCGGTGGTGGCGGCCACGGGCAAGGCGGTGGATTCGATGGTTTCGGCCGTGCGCGCGGCTGCCATCGGCGCACCGGACAGCCCGCTCAACGCCAAGACCTCACGCAACCGGCGCTTCGATGTGGTGCGCACCAATCTGGAGGACTACCGCAAGATCCGCAAGCGCTTCGAATGCTCGATCAACGACGCGATCCTGGCCGTGGTCACCGGGGCGCTGCGCAATTGGCTGCTCTCGCGCGGTGAGGCGCTCACCGAATCGACCGTACTGCGGGCGGTGGTACCCATGTCGGTCTATGTCGAAGGGATCGACGACCAGCCGAAACCGACCAGCGAGGTCTCCTCGTTCCTCATCGATCTGCCGGTGGGCGAACCGAATCCGGTGATCCGCCTTTCCCACATCTCCCATGCCACCGAGGCCAATAGCAAGCACCGGCGCGGGGTGCAGGCGCGCACCCTTGTGCACCTGGCCGGCTTCGCTCCGGCCAGCCTGCATGCGATGAGTGTGCGGGCGGCGAGTACGTTCGCAGAGCACACGTTCAATCTGGTGATCACCAACGCACCGGGTCCGCAGACCCCGATGTATATCGGCGGCGCGCGGATGCTGGAGATGTATCCGGTGTCGCCGCTGCTGCGCAACCAGGCCTCGAGCATCGGGATCACGTCCTATGACGGACGCGTCTTCTACGGACTCAACGCCGACCGCGACGCGATGGCCGATATCGGCGTGCTGGCCGCGTCGGTGCACGAGTCCATGGAGGAGATGCTCGGTGCCTGCGTCTGAGAACATCATGCGGGTCTATATCCCCGCCACCGTGCCGATGCTGCGTGAGCTCGTCGCGAACCGGGAACTGCGCCCGGTCGGCGGCACCGCCTTCGCGGTCACGCCGACCCTGCGCGAGGCCTACGCCTCCGGTGACGACGAGGAATTGGCCGAGGTGGCGATGGCCGAGGCCGCGCGAGCCTCGCTGCGTCTGCTGGCCGCTGCGCGCGAGGAGGCCACCGAGGCGTCCGACGGCGAAGACACCGACGCCGATGACCCCGCCACTACCTATCACAGCCCGGTCTATCGCCGCGCGGTCATCGCCGCCGATGTGGCCGGTGTGAAGCTGCGCCCCGACCTCGACGACGCGGTTGTCCGACTGGCCGGCGCGATCGGCTACGACCGAATCGCCTCGGTGCATGTCGACCTGGCCGAGGCCGAACCCGAGGTGGCCAAGGCGGTCGATGTGGTCGATGCCGCGGACCTCGGCGATGCCGACGCCGAATTCGTGCTCGGGGATGCCGAGGACCATCAGCTGGCCTGGTACGCGGCTCAGGAACTGCCGTTCCTGCTCGAATTACTGTGACGGTGAACCTGCGCACCCCGGACCAACTTACGATGCCGTAACCTGGCTGCGAGGCGGCCCCACCGGCTGCTACGACAGGGAGACGAACGGCGGCCATGGTCTTGAAAAAAGCGGCATCCTCGGTGCGTACGGTCCGGGAGTGGCTGGAGGCTCCGGCGGCCGAGGTCGCCGAACGCGGCGGCCGGCTGAACGTACTGCGCGGCGCCGTCGCCCGCGTCACCACGCCACTGCTGCCCGACGACTATCTGCACCTGGCCAATCCGCTGTGGTCGGCACGTGAGCTGCGCGGCCGGATTGTCGAGGTGCGCATGGAAACCGCCGATTCGGCCACCTTGGTCATCAAGCCGGGCTGGGGCTTCGAATGGAAATACGAGCCCGGTCAGTACATCGGGATCGGCATCCTGGTCGACGGCCGCTGGCACTGGCGCTCGTACTCGCTGACCTGCCCGCCCAATTGGACCGATCCGGAACATCGCGGCAAGCGCCTGATCTCCATCGCGGTCAAGGCGATGCCCGAGGGTTTCCTGTCCAGCCACCTTGTCAGCGGTGTCGCCGCGGGCACCATCGTCCGGTTGGCCGCGCCGCAGGGCGGTTTCGTACTGCCGTCGCCGCCGCCGGAAAAGGTGCTGTTCCTAACCGCCGGCAGCGGTATCACGCCGGTCATGGCCATGCTGCGCGCATTGGACCGCCGCGATGTGGTCACCGATGTGGTGCATGTGCACTCCGCGCGCTCGCGCGACGACGTGATGTTCGCCACCGAACTGCGCGATCTGCACGATCGACACCCAGACTTCTCCTCGCATCTGCACCTCACCGATGAGCAGGGCCGGTTCTCCCTGACGACGCTGGACGAACACTTCCCGGATTGGCGCGAGCGCCAGACCTGGGCCTGCGGTCCGGCCGCCATGCTCGACGAGATCGAGCAGCACTGGCGCGATGCCGGAATCAGCGACCGCCTGCATGTGGAGCGCTTCGAGATCGAACGCTCCGCCGTCGGCGAAGGCGGCACCGTGACATTCGCCAAGACCGGCCGCACCGTCGTAGTCGATGGCGCGACCAGCCTGCTGGAGGCGGGCGAATCCGCCGGTGTGCAGATGCCGTTCGGCTGCCGGATGGGTATCTGCCAAACCTGTGTCGTCACACTGGCTTCCGGGCATACCCGAGATCTGCGCAACGGTGATGAGCGCCGTGAGGGCGACAAGGTGCAGACGTGCATCTCGGCCGCGGCGGGCGACTGCACGCTCGACGTCTGAGACAGCGAGATTCACGGACGCACCGTCGGGGGATCGACAGGTACCCTCGAGGTACATCCAGTCAGGGGAAAGGACCCCGGTGGCCATCACCGATATCAAGGCGTTCGCCCATCTCACGGCGGCCGACATCGAGACACTGGGGCAGGAACTCGACTCCATTCGGCGCTCCGTCGAACTGTCGCGCGGTGATCGTGACGCCAAATACATCCGGCGCACCATCGCGGCGCAGCGCGGCCTGGAAGTGCTCGCGCGCGCGGTGCTGTTCGGCAGCCGCAATCGCTGGGCCTGGCTGACCGGGACGGCACTGCTCTCGGTCGCCAAGATCATCGAGAATATGGAGCTCGGGCACAACATCAGCCACGGGCAATGGGACTGGATGAACGATCCGGAAATCCACTCCAGCACCTGGGAGTGGGATATGACCGGGCCGTCGGAGCATTGGCGGCGGGCGCACAACTATTCGCACCACACCTACACCAATGTGCTCGGCAAGGATGAGGACCTCGGCTTCGGCATCCTGCGGATGACCCGCGACGAGCAGTGGCGGCCGATCCATCTGATCCAGCCGCTGGCCAATATCCTGCTCGCGACCACCTTCGAATGGGGTATCGCGCTGCACGACTGGAGCATCGAGAAGCAGCTCTCCGATGCGCCGCGCTACGCGCTGATGTCCGAGCCGAACAAGGCCCTCGGTCGCAAAATCGGCCGTCAGGTGGCCAAGGACTTCCTGATCTACCCGGCGCTCACCGGACCGGCGTTCACATCGACGCTGAAGGCGAATGCGACCGCTAATCTGGTGCGCAACCTGTGGGCGTACGCGGTGATTTTCTGCGGCCACTTCCCAGACGGCGCCGAGAAATTCACCATCGAACAGCTCGAGGGCGAGACCAGCGGCGAGTGGTATCTGCGCCAAATGCTCGGTAGCGCCAACTTCAAGGCCGGACCCGCGATGGCTTTCCTGAGCGGCAACCTCTGCTACCAGATCGAACACCATCTGTTCCCTGACCTGCCCAGCAACCGCTATCCGGAAATCGCCGAGCGGGTCCGCGAACTGTGCGACAAGTACGACCTGCCCTACACCACCGGCTCCCTCGGCAAACAATATCTGCTGGCCTTCCGGACCATCCACAAGCTCGCGCTGCCGGACCGCTTCCTCAAGCGCACCGCCGACGACGCACCGGAGACCTCCTCGGAGCGCAAGTTCGCCGGTATCTCACTGCCCGCCCTGCCGTCGATGCCGAATGCCGAGCGCTGGGCCGACATGTGGAACGAGACGCACTGGCTGCCGGTCGACCCCGACACCGGTAAGCGCCGCGGCCTACGCTCCGCGCTGACAGAGGCCAAGGTGGTGTTGCGGGAGAAGGCTCGACACGAGAAGGAAGTGCTGCGCGAGGCCAAGCGGGCGCTGCAGGAGAAGGCGCGTCAGGAGAAGACGACATTGCAGCGGAAGGCCATGCGCGAGCGGGCGATCCGCCGCAGCCGACGATGAGGTAGCATCCAGCAGTCGCATTCGCAATGGGGGATTTGCCACAGGCCAGAAGGGCTGCCCATAACCTACGGTCTCGTAACTTACGGTACTGTAACCGCCATGGCGATATCGGATGTCAAGGAATACGCGCACCTCACCGAAGCCGATGTGGAGGCGCTCGGTGTGGAGTTCGACGCAATCCGGCGCGATATCGAGGCCACGCGTGGTGCTCGGGACGCGCGGTACATCCGCAATGTCATCCGCCTACAGCGTGCGCTCGAGATCAGCGGCCGCACGGTGCTGTTCGCCAGTTTCCTGCCGCCCGCTTGGCTCGCCGGTGTGGCCCTGCTAGGCACGGCCAAGATCATCGAGAACATGGAGATCGGGCACAACGTCATGCACGGGCAGTGGGACTGGATGAACGATCCGGAGGTCCACTCCAGCACCTGGGAATGGGATAACGCCGGCCCGTCCAAGCATTGGAAGCAGACGCACAACTATTTGCACCACAAGTACACCAATGTGCTCGGCATGGACGACGACATCGGCTACGGCCTGCTGCGCGTCACCCGTGATCAGCGCTGGAAGCCGTTCAATATCGGCAATCCGGTCTACAACCTGGTGCTGCAGCTGCTCTTCCAATACGGCGTCGCCATCCAGCATCTGGAGCTGGGTAAGGTGCACCGGCTGAAAGAGGGCTCGCCGGAACGGGCCGAGTTCGAGGTCAAGCGCCGTGAGGTGCTGATCAAGATCGGCAAGCAGGCCGGCAAGGATTATCTGCTGTTCCCGCTGCTGACTGGGCCCGCCTTCGTCTCGACGCTCACCGCGAATCTGGCGGCCAACGTCATCCGCAATGTCTGGACCAATGCGGTAATCTTCTGCGGCCATTTCCCGGACGGCGCGGAGAAATTCACCAAGGCCGATATCGACGGCGAATCCATGGGCCAGTGGTATCTGCGCCAGATGTTGGGCAGCGCCAATATCTCCGGCGGTCCGGTCATGCACTTCATGACCGGCAATCTGAGCCACCAGATCGAACACCACCTGTTCCCGGATCTGCCGAGCAACCGCTACGCCGATATCGCCGTGCGGGTGCGCGCCCTGGCCGAGAAGTACGACCTGCCCTACACCACCGGCTCGCTGCCGGTGCAGTACTTCAAGTCCTGGCGCACCATCCTGAAGCTGGCACTGCCGAACAAGTACCTGCGCGCGACCGCCGACGATGCCCCCGAAACCGCCTCGGAGCGCAAATTCGACGGCGATACGACGCCGAGCTTCGACCCGGTCACCGGAAAGCGGCGCGGGCTGCGCACGGCACTGCAGCAGGGCCGTCGCCGGATCGCGCGCCGGGCGGCGATCGGCTGACACCTGGTCGCGACGAAGGCGTCCACGGAAGTCCGTGGGCGCCTTCACCTTTCGAGGGGCATATCGGATCGCGGCCAGTGCGCTCGTAGTATCCCTGGGCCTCGGCGGGAGCGCGGGGTTGCGGCTGGTTGACTGAGGGCGTGTGTGCGGAAGATCTGAGCGTTTACGAGGCCATCCAGATGCGGCGGGATGTGCGGGCCGAATTCACCGGTGACCTTGTCGATGATGCGACGCTGTGGCGAATACTCGATGCCGCGCATCGCGCGCCCAGCGTCGGCAATTCGCAGCCGTGGGACTTCGTGGTGGTGCGCGAGGAAGCGACGCTGCGGAAGTTCGCTGGGCATGTCGCACAGAAGCGGATCGAATTCCGGGATGCGCTGCCGCCGGAGCGGGTGGCGACCTTCGAACCGATCAAGATCGAGGGCATTACCGAGAGCGGCACCGGCATCGTGGTCACCTACGACCACGACCGCGGCGGCCCGCAAGTCCTCGGCCGCGCCACCGTCCCCGAAACCGGCATCTACTCGGCGGTTCTCGCCATCCAGAACCTGTGGTTGGCCGCGACGGCCGAGCAGATCGGCGTCGGCTGGGTGTCGTTCTACGACGCCGAATTCCTGGCCGCCCTGGTCGGCCTACCCGACGGCATCCGCCCCGTCGCCTGGCTGTGCGTAGGCCCGGTCCGCGAATTCCAACACATCCCCGACCTCGAACGCTTCGGCTGGCGCACCGGTCGCCCGCTCGCCGAGGCCATCCACCACGAAACCTACTCCCCCGCTTCTTCAGGCCATGCAGGTTGGATGCCACGCACGTCGCGTTCAGGTCCCGCGTCGAGTGCCGAGTGAGTTTTGGACGTTCCCGACGAATTACCCATGTACTCACGACATCAGTTGTCACTGATCGCACCAGCGGTGATCAGCGGCGCTCCAGTACCGCCGATGCGCTGATGCCGCCAGCGGCGCAATGCCGAGGAGGGCGCCGTTCTTGCCCGTTGCGGGCGAGTTCGTCGACCATGCCCGCCGGTCGCGCCGTACGGATGTCCGAGGGAAACCGGGCCGCCGTGCACACCGAGCTCATCGATATCGACCTCACCGACCGCGATCGAGGCGGATTTTGGCTCACTCGGCGCTATTCAGTGCGGCGAGCCCAGACCCGGGAAGCACCCGACTCAGCGATCCCCTCCATTGCCGCTGAGCGGGGCCATTCCGCCGACCCGACGCGCCTGCACATCAATCGATTCGCAAGCACCTGGGTAATTCGTCGCGCCCGCCCGAAAGCGAACCGGCACCCATCGGCCAGCCGCGACGACGCTGTCGGAAGCCCCCTGGCCGAGAACGGCACGGGGCGGCGGATGAGCGGTGCCCGCCCCGGCGAACGCCCTGCTCGTCCCGGAACTTGCGAGGGCGACACCGCTGGGCGCGAACAAACCTTAGCAATCTTTTCATTAGTTTTGCAAATATTTTCTATAAAGTTGGCTTCTTCTCATATGAGCTCTACCATGAGGCTCACTATGCAAAGCCCTTCGGAGCTGTCGCGACATAAGCGCTTCGGCCGAATCATCAAGGAACGCCGCGACGAACTCGGCCTCACCCAGATGCAGATCGGCGATCTGGGCGGGCCTTCGGCGCCGACGATCCGCAAGATCGAAGACGGCGATGCGACCATCAGCACGCACACCCTGAACAAACTCGACGCACCACTGCGCTGGCTACCCGGCAGTGCAGCACGCACCTATGCGGGCGGCGATCCGACCGCGCACGAGGTCGCGACGCTCACTCGGCAAACCGACGAATCGATCGTCTCCGGACCCGATTCGATCCGCTTCGAACTTTCCGACCTGACCGGATTGCTCGCCGCCGCCGGTCGGCTCAACGATGCGGTCGAGCGCGGCCGGACCACCGAACCGCATGTCGTGGCGGCTATTTCGGACCTCAACGGGGTCATTTCCCGGCTCTGCGCGCGGTACGCCACCGCGATGTTGGAACGCAACGGCGGACCCCGCAAACCCCTGCACCCACTGGTCGCGATGGCGTTCGCCCATCTGCTCGATGTGCCCGCCGAGTCCAGTGATCCCGCCGACCTGGAGGAACGCCGCTATCGCCGCTGGCTGGCCGGCCGCGTCGAGGATCTCGACGCCGGTACGGAGGCCCGCTTCCGAGCCCGCTGGGTGGCGGCCAATCCCGGTGCGGCGCCGATTCGAAACGGTAAGCAGTAGCGGACAGTACAGATGACCGACGATGCGACGAGCCGAGCATGACCGGCGCTCAGCCGCAAGGTCCCCGCGGAATCCGACCGCATACCTCGATGCCGTCGCCGACCATCACGGTCACAGCATCACCCCGCAGCCGATCGATACCGCATTACTCGCGCGCACCGGTTGCGCGTGGATTGCCAAGCGCGACAGCGACATCGTCGTCTACGGCGCTGACACCACCGAAGGGCATGCCGAGCACATCTTCACGAACTGGGACATAGGCTGCTCAGCCGCGGACCGGAATCGGCGACCGAAACCCCAGCGCCACAGCCGATGTCGGCCCTCGCCGAATTGCTGCCGTCGAGCTCTCCGGCATCGCATATGTGCTCCGGTGCAGCGATCACGCATCCGACCGCGAACGCGATGCCGAAACCTTCGCCGACCTTGTCATGCTTCAAGCCATGCGTCCACAGCCGAGATTCCGTGCGGCACAGAACTTTTCCCGCGAGTGGCGGCACGGACAGCGAATCTATCGGCACATAAACAGCCCGCGACGTTACGCCGCGGGCTGGCACGACCGGCCTCAGGCGCGGGGAAAGCGGACAAGTCTAGGCGAGCCTGATCAGGCCGTAGTCGAATGCGTGGCGACGATAGACGACCGACGGTCGGTCGGTCTCTTTGTCTTGGAAGAGAAAGAAGTCGTGGCCGACGAGCTCCATCTGATAGAGGGCATCGTCGACGGACATCGGGGTAGCGGTGTGCACCTTGGTCCGGACGATGTGGCCGGGCCCGGCCGCGTATTCCGGAGATTCCGATTCGGACCGACCACGATCGGCCTCGGCATGCTCGGTTGCGGTGGTCTCGTTCACCGGCGCGAACAGTGATTCATCGATCAGATCGGCGGTCGCCTCGGCCACCGAGACCGGGGTCTTGTCCCCGTAGTGGACGCGGCGGCGATCCTTCGTCCGGCGCAATCGGCTCTCCAGCTTCGAGGTCACCGATTCGAGGGCAGCGTAGAAGCTGTCCGCACGTGCCTCCGCCCGGACGACCGGGCCCTTGCCGCGCGCGGTGATCTCGACGCGCTGGCAGCTCTTGCGTTGACGACGATTGCGTTCGTGGAACAACTCCACATCGAAGATGAATATCGACGGATCGAAGCGTTCGAGACGGGAGAGTTTCTCCGCGACGTAAATTCGGAAATGGTCAGGAACCTCCACGTTGCGGCCCTTCACCACGACATCGCCGCGCGGCGCGCGAGGTCGGTCCGCTGTGGATTGCTCTGTCGCACCCGGGGCGCTGTCGTCCAGCACCGAGGCCTGTGTTTCGTTCACAGCGAGGGCGTCTTTCACTGAAGGTCGTGAAGAAGTCGTCACGCGTACCTCCCGGATATGGCCGCACAGAGCACTGTCGCGTGCGGCGGGATGAGCCGTGCCGATAGCGAATCTCTCGGCACATGATGTCCGAGGCGCCACCTCCAAACTCCCGGTTCGGGTGTGTGATCGCGACGCTAGTACGCCAACGGGCGGTCCGCCAGTGTTCACGCAAATTTCCCGGAGTCAAGCCGAACACGTCACCAACACGGCACGTACCGGCACTCCGATCCGGTCGAGCGCACGGACCGATTCGCGGGCAGTCGCACCGGTCGTGAGCACATCGTCGACCAGGACGACCTCGGCATTCGCCGAAATTGCCGACCCGGTTCCGGTACCAGGTCGAGCCACAATCCGGCCGCGCAGATTGTGCTGCCGCTCACCGACTGTCAAGCCCACCGAATCGCGCACACCCCACCACACCCGCAATATCGGTATCACCCCGCTACCCGGCAGCCACCTCGCCGCCGCCAGCGTCGCGCGCACCACCGGATCCCCGCCGCGTCGGCGGGCGGCCGCCCGTCGGCTCGGCGCCGGAATCAATACCAGCGGCCGCCCGGCATCGCGCAACCGCGTCAGACCGTCGGCGAGTGCCAGCCCCAATGGCTCGGCCAGATCGCGCCGGCCGTGCTCCTTCGCCGCGAGCACCGCTCGCCGCGCCGGACCCGCATATGACGCGAGCGCCCAGCACGGCACACCCGGATCGGTGCGCGGCCGCACCCGCATCGGCGGCCGGGCCAGGGTGCTGGCACAGTCCGCACACCAGCCCACCCCGGGCGCACCGCATCCGGCACAGGTCGTGGCCAGGATCAGATCCAAGAGGTTTCGCATCGCCCGATTCTGCGCCCACCCACCGACAAATTCCTCGACCGAATCGGCCGCAAATCCGCGACCTCCCCAGCCGGAGATCGGTCGGACGATGCGCCGATTCCCTTGCAGCAGAACCATTTACGCCGCGCTGGACAACGAAATACGCTGCTGATTGCGCCGTCGATTGTCGACGCGAGCTCTGTGGTCGTCGACTGAACTCTCAGCCCGGCAGTACTGGGGCCGAGTTGTCGCCGTTGAGACCTGGCACCTCGCGCCAGAAGCGGTCGGTGGTCTGATCGCTGTACTGGAGCTGGAGCACTGCGCGCGAATCCCCCACGTACTCCGCTTCCGCCGAGGCACTGACCACCCGAACGGGCGCGGTTAGGTTCTTGCTGATCTGCGGGGTCGGCTGCGATCCGTCGATCGAAACAGTCGTCAGCGGATCGACATTGCCTTCCCTCGCGATGACGATGGTTTCCGCGGTGAGCCAGCTCAACGACACCGCACGTGTGCTGAGTGTGAGTGCTAGCTGCACCGGCGAGGTGAGCGCGTACTTGCCATCCGGATGGCGTTCGACAACCGCCACATAGACCTTGCCGTCGGCGATGAGCGCCGCACGCACGCCGGTGCGTGAAATCCGCAACTCGGTTATCGGCAGCCGCAGCGGCGACCCCTGCGCCGAGGCCATCAGCGCCGAGATATCGACGTCCTGTCTCGAGACGGTTCCGGTGGCGCGATCGTTGACCGCGCGGATAACCCGCTCACCATCGATCACCGCCCAGGCGGCGGTGCCGTCGGCATTCCAGGACGGTCGGCTGATGGTCGATCCCTCGGCGACCGGGAAGGCGTTGCCGCCGTAGCTGCCGACCATCAGCGTGCGCGGCGGCTCCGGTGGCGGACGTCCGGCATCGGCGACCGCGGCGACCAGCTGACCGTCCGGGGAGAGCCCGACCGACTGCAGATTGTTCACCGTGCCGAAGTAGCCCGGCGGGGTGATCATCCCGCCGTCGGTGACCTGCACCAGCGATCCGTTGCGCAGCGCGTGCAGCCCGATCTGGTTGCGCGCGTAGACAGCTGGGCTCAGCTGTTCGACATCGGCGACCGACCAGCCATTGGCGGCGAAGCGATCGTCGAACGGTTTACCGTCGGCGAGCAGCATGTAGGGGCCGAGGATTTCCGCGCCCGCGAGGGTGAGCACCACCTGTCCGGCGAGTAATTCTTTATCGCGTGGAGACAGCGCGGCAGCACCCGCGAAATCGATACGGACACCGCCGAGCCCGACCCCGACGTCATTGTTGTCGTTGTTCGGCCTGGTGATCGGGCCTCGGACGGTCACCGGTGGGGCGAGCTCATTTCGCACGGCCGAGGCGAGCGCGGGCTGGGTACCCTCGGACAGCAGGCTGAGCAGGCGCTGGGTCAGCTGGTTCTTGGCCACCGAGATCCAGCGCAGATCCGGGACGAGGGTGGTGCCGGTCGGGTCGACGAAGTACAGGACATAGCGGCGGTAGGACTTGGCGAAGGCGGTCTGCTCCATCACCACGCCGTCGGGCAGCTCATCGATGCGCCATTCGCCGTCTACCTTGGTCATTTCGATCTTGTTTTCCAAAGGTGCGTCGATGGCTCGATAGGCACCGTCGGCGGCCAGTTCGCCAACCTTGTGCGCCCGGATCACGTAGGTCGCCTTATCGCCAGATCGCGATTCGCGCAGCGTATCGGCGTTGTCCACGATCAGCGTGCCCGCCGAGTCATCCCACTGCGTCGCCGCCGACTGCGTCATGTACTGCCGAGCGGCGACGTGGCGATTGGACGGATCGGCGGTGGCCTGCAGGAAATCGCGGAGCAACAGGTCCGGGTCACGACCGGCGATGGGCGGTGGCGGACCGTCGGAGGTGGGCTGGCGATTGATGGTACCGAGCGCCTGCGGCGCGGAGGATTCCGGCAGGCTCGCGCATCCGGTGAGTACCAACAGCGCGGCCGCAGCGGCCGCGCCGAGCGCGGGCAGCCGTTGCGCTGTGCGCCCCGGATACCAGTTACGCATCCTCATGACTGTACGTCCCCGCCGTCACCCGGCACGCTGCGCCCGGCCCGCTTCGATTCTGTGGATTCGGCTTCCTCGGCCTCCGGTCCCGTGTCATCGGCCGAACCGGCACCATTCGACTCGTTCGCATCCGCCACATCGCTGTCCGTCGAGTCCTCGGCGACCGCCTCCGTTCCGTCCGGAGCGGCCGCACCGCCGTTGGTCTCGACGCGGATCACCGACAGGTCCGTGACGGTCGCTTCGGCATCCGGCTCCGCAGCGGCCCGGTCGTCGGCGGGTCCCGGATCCACCGGCAGCGCGGGCAACGCCTTGCGCAGCACCGGTTCCAGCGGCAGCGGGCTCACACCCATTTTCTTGCCGCGCACCAGCGGCAGGGTGAGCCGGAAACTCGCACCGATACCGATCTCGCCCCACGCCTCGAGCTTGCCCTCGTGCAGATTCGCATCCTCGACGCTGATCGACAGACCGAGTCCGGTGCCGCCGGAGCGCCGCATCCGGGATGGGTCCGAGCGCCAGAACCGGTTGAAGACCAGCTTCTCCTCACCGGGCCGCAGCCCGACACCCTGATCGCGCACGATGACCGCGACCGCGTTGGCCGCCACATCGCCACGCATCCGGATCAGCACCGGCTTGCCCTCGCTGTGGTCGATCGCATTGGCGAGCAGATTGCGCAGCACCCGCTCGATCCGTCGCGGATCGACCTCGGCGACCAGCGGTTCATCCGGCATATCGATGATCACCTCGACACCGGATTCCTTGGCCAGATGCCGCACCGTCGATATCGCCGCCCGCGCGCACATCCGCACGTCGAGCGATTCGACCTGCAGTTCGGCGACCCCGGCGTCGTGGCGACTGATCTCGAGCAGATCGTTGAGCAGACCCTCGAAGCGGTCGAGTTCGGTCACCAGCAATTCGGAACTGCGGGCCAGCGCCGGATCGAGATCGTCACTGCTGCCGTGGATCAGGTCGGCGGCCATGCGGACGGTGGTCAGCGGGGTGCGCAATTCGTGGCTGACATCGGAGGTGAATCGGCGCTGCAGATTTCCGAACTCCGCCAACTCGTTGATCTGGTTGGACAGACTTTCGGCCATCTCATTGAAGGCCTGGGCCAGCCGCGCCATATCGTCCTCGCCGCGCACCAGCATGCGTTCCTTGAGCCTGCCGTCGGCGAAGCGGCCCGCGATCCGCGCGGCCGAGCGGATCGGCAGCACCACCTGCCGGGTGACCAGCGCGGTAATGGCGGCCAACAGCACCAGCAGCACGATGCCGCCGATCAGCATGGTGCCGCGCATCAGCGACAGGCTGCGCTCCTCATTGGTCAAGGGGAAGATCAGATAGATCTGCAGCGTCGAGATCTCCGCGCTCGGGCTGCCGACGATCAACGCCCGGCCGTGGTAGCCATCCGGGTCCGCGACCGTGGCGAATTGGTAGCTGACCTGGTTGCGAGCGACGAAGCGGCGCAGTTCCTCGGGCACCTCCTGGATCGGCCCGGTCGAGATCTGCTGCTGCGGCGTACCGCCGACAATGCTCAGCGCCGAATCGAAACTGCCTGCCACACCGGTGGATTGGCCGGTCCCGCCGCGATTGGACAGCGCATTGCGGGCATCGATCAATCGCTGCTGCTGGGTGCCGATATCGTGCACACCGGCGAGCTGGCTCTCCACCGTATTGCGAGCGCGATCCACCTCCTCGACCGCGCCGTTGATCTTCGCATCGATCACTCGATCGGTGATCTGACTGGTCAGCACCACGCCGAGGATCGTGATGACGATCAGCGACAGGGTGAGTGTGGACACGATGACGCGCAACTGCAGCGAACGCCGCCAAACATGGCCGAGTGCGCTGCCGACTTCCTTGAGCCAGGCGACCACCGGCGCGAGGGACCGTTCGAGACGCTTTACCACACCGGGCGAGGCGGTCGAACGATCCGCGTCGCCTCCGATCACGGGGGTCCGGCCTTGTAGCCCACACCGCGGACGGTCAGCACGATCTCCGGATTCTCGGGATCCTTCTCGACCTTCGCGCGCAGCCGCTGCACGTGCACGTTCACCAGGCGGGTGTCGGCCGCGTGCCGGTAGCCCCAGACCTGCTCGAGCAGTACTTCACGGGTGAAGACCTGGCGCGGTTTGCGAGCCAGCGCGACGAGCAGATCGAACTCCAGCGGCGTAAGCGAGATCTGCGCACCACCGCGGGTCACCTTGTGCGCGGGCACATCGATGACGATATCGGCGATGGAGAGCAGTTCGGCGGGCTCTTCCTCGGTGCGCCGCAGGCGGGCACGCACGCGGGCGACGAGTTCCTTCGGCTTGAAGGGTTTGACGATGTAATCGTCGGCACCGGACTCCAGACCGAGCACGACGTCGACCGTATCGGTCTTCGCCGTGAGCATAACGATCGGAACCCCGGAGTCGGCCCGCAGCACCCGGCACACGTCTATGCCGTTCATGCCCGGCAGCATCAGGTCGAGCAGCACGAGATCGGGACGGATCTCCCGAACCGCCGCGAGCGCCTGCGTGCCGTCGCCGACCACATGCGGGTCGAACCCTTCCCCGCGCAAGACGATCGTCAGCATCTCAGCGAGTGCCATATCGTCGTCGACGACCAGAATCTTCGGCTTCATAAGTACTATGTTGTCATCTCTCGCGCTCGGAACGGGCCGCCACGCCAACACTGGTGCAATCCCGCCGCACATCCAACCTTATCCGGCAACAATTTCGACCAAACGAGTAGCCAGCGTCGCCGGATCGTCACCGGATCGGTATCTCGACCACGGCCCGTACCAGTCCCGTTCGGCCAGCTCACGGTACACCCCACCGGTACGCCGCTGTAGTCCGCCGTCGCGCTCGTAGGCATCGAGGGCGCGGGTGTCGTCGAGTTCGCCACGCAGCCGGGCACGCTCGGCCGCGAGCTCGGTCGGCACGTCAAGCAGCAGCTGCAGCGTCGGCACCGGCAACTCGAACCGGCCGAACTCCAATTCGCCCACCCAGCGAACGATTTCGCCGTCTGCCGACTCATGTAGGCGCGCAGCCGAATACGCGGCATTGGAGGCCACGTAGCGGTCCAGGATCACGATGTCGTTGTCGGCCAACAACTTCGACAGGTCATCGCGTGCCGCGGCCCGATCGAGTGCGAACATCAGCGCCATACCGTGAACCGAATCGGCGAGGTCGCCGTGGGCGCCCCGCAGTGCCTCGGCCGCGAGATCCGCGTGGATGGACCGGTGATAGCGCGGAAACGCAAGCGTCTGCGCGCGCAGGCCCCGCGCGCGCAGGTTCGCGATGACGCTGTCGATCAGCGTCCGCTTCCCGGCGCCGTCGAGGCCCTCGACCGCAATCAACACGACTCCTCCGCCTCCCCGAGCCTTTGCCGGTCGTCGGCGCCTCGACAGTCACGTCGCGGGCCGGCGGGCCGGATCCGAATAAGTTCTGGGCGCACCCGACGAGTTACCCGTGTACTAACGAAATCAGTTGTCACCTGGGCCCGTCGGCCCACTTCGGGCCGACGGGTAACCCTACTAGTAGCGGTAGTGGTCGGGCTTGTACGGACCTTCGACGTCGACGCCGATGTAGTCGGCCTGATCCTTGGTGAGCTTGGTCAGCGTGCCGCCGAGCGCCTCGACGTGAATGCGCGCGACCTTCTCGTCCAGATGCTTGGGCAGCCGGTAGACCTCGTTGTCGTACTCGTCCGGCTTGGTCCACAGTTCGATCTGCGCGATCACCTGATTCGAGAAGCTGTTCGACATCACGAACGACGGATGTCCGGTCGCGTTGCCGAGATTCAGCAGCCGCCCCTCGGACAGCACGATGATGGACTTGCCGGACTCCTGGAAGGTCCACAGGTCGACCTGCGGCTTGATAGTCAATTTCGTTGCGCCGGAACGCTCCAGCGCCGCCATATCGATCTCGTTGTCGAAGTGACCGATATTGCCGAGGATGGCTTGGTCCTTCATCGCCTTCATCTGGTCGAGGGCGATGATGTCCTTGTTGCCGGTCGCGGTGATGACGATATCGGCCTCGCCGATCGCCTGCTCGACGGTGACGACGTCGTAGCCGTCCATCAGCGCCTGCAGTGCGTTGATCGGGTCGATCTCGGTGACCTGCACCCGGGCGCCCTGTCCCGCAAGCGATTCCGCGCAGCCCTTGCCGACGTCGCCGTAGCCGCAGATCAGTACCTTCTTGCCACCGATCAAAACGTCGGTGCCCCGGTTGATTCCGTCGATCAGCGAGTGGCGGGTGCCGTACTTGTTATCGAACTTGGATTTGGTGACCGAGTCGTTGACATTGATCGCCGGGAACACCAGCTCACCCGCCGATGCGAACTGGTAGAGCCGCAGCACACCGGTCGTGGTCTCTTCGGTGACGCCCTGCACCGATGCGGCGATCGCGCCCCACTTGGTCTTGTCGGTTTCGAAGCGCTCGCGCAGCAGATTCAGGAAGACCTTGTACTCGGCCGAGTGGTCCTCGTCCTCCGGCGGCACCAAGCCCGCCTTCTCGAACTGCGCGCCGCGCAGCACGAGCATGGTGGCGTCACCGCCGTCGTCGAGGATCATATTGGCCGGTTCGCCCGGCCAGGTCAGCATCTGTTCGGCGGCCCACCAGTACTCCTGCAGCGTCTCGCCCTTCCAGGCGAAGACCGGGGTGCCCTTGGGCTCATCCACGGTGCCGTGCGGTCCGACGACGACCGCCGCGGCGGCGTGGTCCTGGGTAGAGAAGATATTGCACGAGGCCCAGCGGACCTCGGCACCCAGCGCGATCAGCGTCTCGATCAGCACGGCGGTCTGGATGGTCATATGCAGCGAACCGGAGATGCGCGCACCCTTCAGCGGCAGCACCTCCGCGTACTCACGGCGCAGCGCCATCAGACCGGGCATCTCGTGCTCGGCGAGGCGGATCTCCTTGCGACCGAATTCGGCCAGCGCCAGGTCCGCCACCTTGTATTCGATGCCGTTGCGGATATCGGCGGTCAGGGACGTGCGTGCGGGAAGTTCTGAGGTCGTCATCTGCCTCTATCAGCCTCTCCTGGTTCGTCGGTTCCGGCTCAAGGCTAACCGCTGAGCGCTCCGGCGGATTACGCGGTCACGCCATAGGACGTCAGGATCCGATGCCGCTTCCGCGGCTGGATATTCGCGAGGGTGATGTCGCCGCCGTAATGGGCCAGTAGGCGGTGATCCATGATGTGTCGCCACAGGGGCGGAATGGCCGCGAACACGATCATGGAGAGATAGCCGGCGGGCAGCTGCGGCGCCTGCGTCGAACTGCGCAGGGTCTGGTACCGGCGCCCGGGATTCGCGTGATGATCGCTGTGCCGCTGCAGATGGAACAGGAAGATATTGGTGACCAGATGGTCACTGTTCCAGCTGTCGCGCGGCGAACAGCGCACATACATGCCATTGGGCCGACGGGCCCGCAGCAGACCGTAGTGCTCGATGTAGTTCACCGTCTCCAGCAACATGACACCGATCACCGCCTGCAGCGCCAGATACGGCAGCATGCCCAAGCCGAAGACGGCGAGCAACGTGCCGAACAGTACCGCGCTCATCGCCCACGCCTGCAGGATGTGGTTTTCCACGCTGAACCAGCGCTTGCCCTTGCGGGCGAGCCGCTCGCGCTCGAGCCGGATGGCCGAGCGGTAGCCGCCGGATATGCTGCGCGGCAAGAACTCCCAGAGTGATTCGCCCATCCTGGCGCTGGCGGGGTCCTCCGGTGTCGCAACGCGCACGTGATGGCCCCGGTTGTGCTCGACGAAGAAATGGCCGTATCCGGACTGTGCGAGCGAAATCTTGGCCAACCAGCGCTCCAGCTGTTCGACCCGGTGTCCGAGTTCATGCGCCGCGTTGATGCCGATACCGCTGACGAACCCGAGCGTCGCCGCCAGCCCGAGTTTGTCGAGCACTGTCAGCTCGTCGCCCGCCCACATGGCGGCCGCGACGACCAGGCCGATCAACTGGACCGGCAGGAACAGATAGGTACACCACCGGTAGTACCGATCCTCGGACAGCAGCTCGTAATCCTCGTCGCGCGGATTGGTGCCATCCACACCGACCCCCCAATCCAGCAGGGGGATGACGATCAACACGATGATCGGCCCGATCCACCAGAAGACCGCGGAGCCGGTGCGCAAAACCAACTGCGACGGCAACAATGCGATCGCAGGAGCGATCAGGCCCAGGACCCACAGATGGCGTTTCGGGTCGGGCGACCCCGCCGGTTTGCCAACCGCTTGCACGTTTGCCCCCGCTAGTTGAGTAGCCTGACTCCGACGCATGACAATACATACCGGCCCCATGCTTGTTACACAGCAGCTCGGTGGCAAAAGGTGTCCACCTTTACCTGCGCGCCAGTTGGTTTCCCAGCACGTTCACATGTAGCCAGAATCAAGGCATACACGTCGCGAACGGTCAACTTCCCTGTACTGGAATCACTGCCGCTCGCGCGAGGCTAGCACCGCCTCGACATACGGACTGAACACGGCACTCAATTCGACGGGCGCATTGCGCCCGGGCGCGGGCGGCGTCGGAACGTAGCTCAGCGCGATACGCACCAGAGCCTGTGCCAGCACATCGGATTCGGCGGCCGTCGCCTGTACCCAGCTGTGCTGAAATGCGATGGCCAGCCGTGCGGTCGCATGTTCGACCAGCGGCTCGGCATCAAGGGTGATGAGCCGCAACAGATCCAGCTTCACCGCACCGGCGACCAGCGACTGGACCAGCGGGTCGGCGGCGGCCACCTGGAAGAAGTCGCGTAACCCCGCTTCGAACGCGGCGCGCGCGTCACCGATATTGCCGTCGATCGCGGAGCCGACATGGTCGACCAGAACGTCGGCCAGCCGTAGCGCATAGGACTGCGCCAGCCCGGCGCGCGAACCGAATTCGTTGTACAGGGTCTGTCTGCTGACACCGGCGCGGGCCGCCACATCACCGAGGGTGATCTTGGACCAGTCCCGCTCGGTGAGCAGCTCGCGCATCGAATCCAGGACAGAGGTGCGCAGGAGTTCCCGCGCCGCCTCCTGATAGGGAACCCTCGGCCCGTTGCGCGGCATACCCGCGAGGTTGTCACGGGTGGTTGCCGCAGTCAAAATTCACGACCGTTCGATTTCGACCATGTAGAAGTCGGCCTTGGCGGCGCCGCAGTCCGGGCAGGTCCAGTCGTCCGGGATGTCATCCCAGCGAGTACCCGGCTCGATACCGTCCTCCGGCCAACCCTTCGCCTCGTCGTACTCGAAACCACACTGGATGCATTGAAACAGCTTGTATTCGGGCCCACTCGTCACTTGTCCACCTCTCTCATCGAATCGCTTCGCGATGTTTCACTCATTGGGGAACCCCCATCGGCTCGAAGTCGATCTTCTCGCGGACGCCACAGTCGGGACAGCACCAGTCGTCGGGTATCCTTTCCCACGCCGTGCCCGCCGGAAACCCTTCGTGCGGGGCGCCTTTCAGCTCGTCGTAGACGTAATCGCAGACGGGACATCGAAATCGGCTCATGATCACGCCTCCGACCCGGCCGCACCGTAGCGCGCGATCACCTTGTCCCGCTTGGCCGGATGGATATTCGCGCGGGTGATATCACCGCCGTAGTGCGCGAGCACCCGCTTATCCATCACCCGTCGCCACAGCGGCGGGAAGTAGGCGAGCAGAACCATACTGGCGTAGCCGCTCGGCAGATTCGGCGCACCGTCCCAACTGCGCAGCGTCTGATAGCGGCGGGTCGGGTACGCGTGGTGATCGCTGTGCCGCTGCAGGTGGTACAGGAAGATATTGGTGACGATGTGGTCGCTATTCCAGCTGTGCACCGGGGCGGGCCGCTCGTACCGGCCGGATGCGGTGCGCTGGCGGACCAGACCGTAATGCTCGAGGTAGTTGACCGCCTCCAGCAGGCTGAAGCCGACGATCGCCTGCAGCACCAGATACGGCAGCAGACCGATTCCGAAGACCGCGAGCAGGACCGCGTACAGCGCCACCGACATCAGCCAGGCGCTGAGCACCTCGTTGTGCAGACTCCACGACTTCTTGTCCAGCCGATCCAGCCGGATCTTCTCCAGCCGCCAGGATGAGAGGAAGCTGCCCCACACCGTGCGCGGCCAGAAGGCCCAGAACGACTCACCAACGCGGGAACTCGCGGGATCCTCGGGCGTCGCGACACGCACATGATGGCCACGGTTGTGTTCGATATAGAAATGGCCGTAGAACGACTGGGCCAGGGCGATGCGCGAGAGCCAGCGCTCCAGATCGACCTTCTTGTGGCCGAGTTCGTGTGCGGTATTGATGCCGATGCCACCGATCATGCCGATGGTGATGGCCAGGCCGATCTTGTCGACGATGTGCAGTCCGCCGTCGATGCCGAGCCAGCTCGGATTGTCCGCCGTGATCAAGTAGCACCCCATGATCAGCGTCGCGTACTGGAACGGCAGGTACAGGTAGGTGAGATAGCGGTAGTACTTGTCGTTCTCCAGGTACTCCATCACTTCGTCGGGCGGATTATCGCCGTCCGGGCCGAAGAAGATATCGGCCAGCGGGATCACCACGTAGATCAGCACCGGGCCCAGCCAGAACGGGACTTGGGCCAGCCGGTGCCAGCCGAATTCATTGAATGCCCAGATCAGCGGAAGGCCAATGGTGAAAAGACCGGTCGGCGCGAACAGCCCCCACAGCCACAGGTATCGCTTACGGTCGCGCCAATCGGTCGCGGCGGCCGGTCGACCAGGCGTATGGGCTTGCGTGGACATCGTTGTCTCCTCATCCAAGCGAGATATCACATGTGATGTGCAGTACCACCTACTGTGGACATTAGAGATCAACCTGTCTTCTGTCTAGACAAATCTATCAATTTGTAAAGTATGGCGGAAACGGCAAATCGGACGCTTGTGATGGCGTGGCGTGCCCCGATACGACGATCGCCACGTCATCCCTCGAATGCGGGGTGACGCGGCGATCGTGTGCTTATTCGGTCGGCCGGCGAAGCAGGACGTCGGCGTTGTCGGGCAGCGCGTCGATGGGCCACCAGCGCAGGTCGGTGGACTCGTGACTGCGGATGGGGACCGCACCGGGCGGCGCGACAATCCGGAACAGCAGATCGAGGTGGCGAGTCGGGACACCGAGCGAACAGGTGATCGGATGGGCCTGCGCGCCATAGAGCTCCGGATCCATGCGCAGATCCGTTATGCCGGACTCCTCGGTCGCCTCGCGTAGCGCGGCGTCGGCCACCGTGTCGTCAGCCTCCTCGCAGTGCCCGCCGAGTTGGATCCAACGGCCGACTCGCGGATGCAGCGTCAGCAGCACCTCGCGCTCGTCGTGCGAGAAGACCACGGCCGAGGCCGTGATGTGTCCGGGGGCGTGCTCGCGCAGACACCCGCGCGGCGCGGATCCGAGGAAGGCCAGCATCGCCTCGCGCAGCGAGGCATCGCCCCGCGTCGGCTTCCAGCCCTCGAGCAACCGCGTGGCCGAGGCGTGCAGCGAACTCGCGGTCACAGTTCGACCAGGCCGGGGCCGGGGCCGAAGACCGGACGCGGGGTGAGTTCTTCGAGCGGATGACCGATGGCTATGGCGCCCAAGGGATTCCAGTCATCGGCGAGGCCGAGAACGTCACGGGTGATCTCCGGGGCGAAGATGGTCGAGCCGATCCAACAGCTGCCGATGCCCTCGGTGGCCAGCGCGACGAGCAGGCCCTGGACCGCCGCGCCCACCGCGACGGTGAACATGGTGCGCTCGTTACCGCGCCGCCGCTCGTCCGGATAGTCGTGTGCGCCGTCGGGCACGCAGAACGGAATGATCACCTCGGGTGCGTCGTGCAGGATGCGGCCGCGGGCGACGCGGCGTTGCACCCGCTCCGAATCCAGACCGTCCGCGGTGAGATCGGCCCGCCACTTCTCGGCCATGGCCTCCAGCAGTTGGGCGCGCAGACCGCGCTTGCGGACCCAGACGAATCGCACCGGACGGGTGTGATGTGGCGCGGGCGCGGTGAGCGCCTTCGCCACCGCGGCACGGATGCGGTCGGGATCGACCGGGGTGTCGGCGAATTGACGAATCGAGCGACGCAGCAGCAGCGCCTCGGCCCGCCCCTGCGCGATCGCCTCGGCCGTACCGAGCCAGAACAGGTCGTCGATGCCGCCGCGCAGCAGGTCCGCGGCACACGAGCCGTCGTCGGTGACGGGCACTCCACGCACCACCGCCACCGGGACGCCGCCGAGCTTGCCCTTCACCAGATCCGCGGCCGCGGCCAATTCATCGGCCACCGCCACCTGGGTGACATGCAGTTCATTGCCCTGCCCGTCGACCGCGCCCGCATAGTCGTGCAGCACCCGCAAGCCGGAGGCGCCGATGGCGGTATCGGTCTGCCCGTTGCGCCAGGCCCGGCCCATGGTGTCGGTGATGACCACCGCGATATCCACCCCGAGCCGCTCGGACAGCGCGGTGCGCAATGCTTTCGCGCTGCCATCCGGATCCGACGGCAGCAGGACGAGCTCACCCTGCTCCACATTGGAACCATCCACTCCGGAGGCGGCCTGCACAATGCCGAGCTTGTTCTCGGTGATCAGCGTGCGGCCCTTGCGCGCGAGCACGCGGACCGCCTCCTGTTCCACCAGCACGCGGCGCGCGGTATCGCGCTCCTCGGGATCCAGCGGCACCTCGACAATGCGGCCTTCGACCTTGGCGATGATCTTGCTCGTGACGACCAAGATGTCGCCGTCGACCAACCAGGGCGCGGCGACGGCGAGGTGTTCGGCGAGGTCGTCACCCGGCCGGAATTCCGGCAGACCGGCGATCGGCAGGATCCGCAACTCCCCCGCCGCGTGATCGGCCGGCCCCGTCAACGGCTCTTGCGTGGTCATAGCTGCACCTCGCTGACGCTCGGTTCCGCCATGAATGACGGCGCCGTGCCTTTGGTTCGCTCGCTGCGCTCGCTCACGCCCGCGAGGTCGAGCGCCTCCCGCACCATGTCGGCGGTAGTCGGCGGATCGGTCATCAATAGCGGAACACTGCGCACTTCGACACCGGGCACAGCCGCGGTATCGGTGCTGTGGATCAGCCACCCGTCCAGGATGCCGGTGGCCGAGCGCGCGCCGTAGTGGCGCCCGATCGCCTCGGCGGTGGTTTCCACGCCGATCACCGAAAGGCATTCATCGGCCATACCGCGCAACGGTTTTCCGTCGATCACGCCGGAGATGCCGATCACCTTGGCCTCGGTAGTGCGCAGTGCGCCGCGAATGCCGGGTACTGCGAGGATGGCGCCGATGCTCACCACGGGGTTCGAGGGGGCCAGCAGCACGGCGTCGGCCTCTGCTATGATCTGCGTCACATTTGGCGCCGGTTTGGCGGTATCTGCCCCAATTGTGGCGAATCCGTATGTCTCGATGTCCGCACGATAACGAACCCACCACTCTTGGAAATGGATCGCGCGGCGTTCGCCAGGGTTGTCGGGGTCACTGACAACGACATGTGTTTCGCAACGATCATCGGTAGCCGGGATGAGTTTTACGCCCGGCTGCCACCGGTTGCACAACGCCTCGGTGACCGCGGAGAGCGGGTACCCGGCGCGCAACATTTCGGTCCGAACCAAGTGCGTCGCGATATCGCGATCCCCCAAACCGAACCAATCGGGTTGGGCATGATATTTGGCCAGTTCTTCCTTGGCATGCCAGGTTTCGGCGACCCGGCCCCAACCGCGTTCGGTATCGATTCCACCGCCGAGGGTGTACATGCAGGTATCGAGGTCGGGGCAGATCCGGAGGCCGTGCATCCAGACGTCGTCACCGACATTGACGATGGCGGAAACGTCCGCATCGGGCAGTAGTTCCCGGACGCCTTGAAGGAAGCGCGCGCCACCGACCCCGCCCACCAGGACGGCGATCTTCGGCCCACTTGCGGGTGCGGTGTCCGCTTGTTGTGGAGTCACATCGACACAGCCTATGCGCTGTCGGAGCGGCCACGATTCCGCCCGCATTTGCTGTCTATTTGCTATTCCGCGTTCAAGATCAGCTATGGAAAGCGGTGGCGGATAGTAACGGAATTGCGACGGCGGCTTGACCATCGACACGTTCGGCGTGTCTAATCACAGTCATGTCATTTCGGGTTCGCGCGAGAGTTCAACGCGCGGATAGCTTTTCGAACAAGTGTTCGCACCGGAGTGGCAAGCTCGGGGATGTCCGCGGGACAACATCGCGGGGTAGGGCCGTCGGTGTGCGTGTTGGTCCGACGGAAAGAATCAATCTGCGCTAACACACAGTGAGGAGGCGGAGCGATGGCCAATGAGCTGGCCCCTTCGGGCATGCCGGGCGGCGTATCGCAAACCGATTCCACAGCAGGCGCAGCACGTGGCGTCTGCGCAGAGATCGGCCGGATCGAACCGGATCGAATCGGGCCCGAGATGACCGACGGAGTGACAGCACCCGGGCTGAGCTTGGTCACGGGATTCGACGAGATGTTCGAATCGATCGAGGAGCAGTGGCAGGAACGTGCCCTGTGCGCACAGACCGATCCGGAGGCGTTCTTCCCCGAGAAGGGCGGCTCGACCCGTGAGGCCAAACGGATCTGCATGGGCTGCGAGGTACGCGACGAGTGCCTGGAATACGCACTCGCACACGATGAACGCTTCGGTATCTGGGGTGGCCTCTCCGAACGAGAGCGGCGCCGCCTGAAGCGCGGCATCGGCTAGAGACTTGGGGCCTGCCCCGGAGTTGCCCTTCGAACGCGGCGAGTCGCGATGATTGCGCCGGCATATGGGTAACTCCGGGGGCACGTCCAGAAGTCGATCCGCACCCGACCGTCGGCCGCCGATGCGGCGGATGCGACACCCGGACGGGGCACCGCGGGTCCGGGTAGGCGGATTAGCCTAAGTTTTAGCCATGGCCCGTTCACGTAATCGTCGTCCACCGACCGCACGGTCGGTGATCCGTCGTGGGCGCGGGGTGCGCGGGCCGATGCTCCCGCCGACGGTGCCGGCCTGGCGCACCAGGGGGCAGCAGTTCGACCGGCTGGTCCTCGAAGCCTTCGCACCCCTGGACACCCGGTGGCACGATCGACTCACCAAGCTCGATATCGCGGTCGACGATGTGCCGAAAATCCGTCCGCTGCACCCGGATTCGGTCACCTGGCCGGATGAGGTGGTGGCCGACGGACCGGTGCCGCTCTCGCGTCTCATTCCCGCCGGCGTGGACCGGCACGGGGTGGCTACCCGCGCCCGAGTTGTGTTGTTCCGCAAGCCACTCGAACTGCGTGCCGGCGACCCCGACGATCTCGTCGACCTACTGCGCGAGGTCCTCGTCCAGCAGATCGCCACCTATCTCGGCGTCGATCCGGACATCATCGACCCCGAAGGCGCGTAACGAACACACCGCCGAGCGGCGATGGACTCGCCCGAAATCGCCCGATCCTTAGCGTGTCTGAGCACATCGGACCGTCGAGCGCGTTACTCTCATCGGCGTGATCCCCATGCGTCGTTGCTGCCGACCAGGTTGCAAGAATCCCGCTGTTGCGACGCTCACCTACGTGTACTCCGATTCGACCGCGGTGGTCGGGCCACTGGCGACGGTGGCCGAACCGCATTCCTGGGATCTGTGTGAAACACATGCTTCCCGCATCACCGCACCAAAGGGTTGGGAAATGGTTCGCCACGAAGGCGGATTCTCTTCCAGCACACCGGATGACGATGATCTGACGGCATTGGCCGAGGCGGTCCGCGAGGCCGGCCTGCGCCGCCGTCCCCCGGAGCACGACCAGCGTGGCTATTCCGATTACGTCCCACCCGCACCGCGCGCCACGCGCACCGGTCGGCGCGGACACCTTCGAGTACTTCCGGACCCGCCCAGCTAGCGGTGGGGACGGGACCGTGTCAGGGGCGTCGGCGCGAGCCACTAGGGTGGTCACCATGACAGTGGCCCGCTCTGCCGAATTCGTAAACGCGGTGATCAAGGCTTATGACGTTCGCGGCGTCGTCGGTGAACAGATCGACGCAGAATTCGTCAAGGATGTGGGGGCCGCGTTCGCGCGGTTGATGCGCGCCCAGGGCGCGACCCGCGTGGTCATCGGACACGATATGCGCGAATCCTCCCCAGAACTGGCCACCGCCTTCGCCGACGGTGTACTCGGCCAGGGTCTGGATGTGGTGCACATCGGACTCGCCTCCACCGATCAGCTCTACTTCGCCTCCGGTCACCTCGACTGCCCCGGCGCGATGTTCACCGCAAGCCACAATCCGGCCCGCTACAACGGCATCAAGCTGTGCCGTTCGAAGGCCCTTCCGGTGGGTCAGGACACCGGCCTGGCGACCATCAAGGACGAGGTGATCAACGGGGTACCCGGCTACGACGGCGCGCCGGGCAGCGCCACGAAGATCGATCTGCTCGCCGACTACGCGAAGTTCCTGCGCGGGCTGGTCGATCTCGACAATGTCCGCCCGCTCACCATCGCGGTGGATGCGGGCAACGGCATGGGCGGGCACACCGTACCCGAGGTGCTCGGTACCGTGCCGCAGCTGACTTTGGTACCGCTCTACTTCGAACTGGACGGCTCGTTCCCCAATCACGAAGCCAATCCGCTCGATCCGAAGAATCTGGTCGATCTGCAGGATCTGGTCCGCAAGTCCGGCGCCGATATCGGCTTGGCCTTCGACGGTGACGCCGACCGCTGTTTCGTGGTGGACCAGAACGGCAATCCGATTTCGCCATCGGCGATCACCGCGCTGGTCGCCGAGCGCGAGCTGGCCAAGGAGCCGGGAGCGGTGATCATTCACAACCTGATCACCTCGCGCGCGGTGCCCGAACTCGTGCACGAACTCGGCGGTACCCCGGTGCGCACCCGGGTCGGGCACTCGTTCATCAAGCAGGAGATGGCGGCCACCGGTGCGGTATTCGGCGGTGAGCATTCCGCGCACTACTACTTCCGCGACTTCTGGGGTGCCGATTCCGGCATGCTCGCGGCCCTGCATGTGCTCGCGGCGCTCGGCGAGAAGGACCGGCCGATTTCGGAGCTCATGTCATCGTACGAAACGTATGCGGCGTCCGGAGAGATCAACTCGACAGTGGCGGACGCAAAGGAGCGGACGATGGCTGTAGTGGAAGCATTCGAAGATCGCGCCAAATCGGTGGACCGGTTGGACGGAGTCACCGTCCAGCTCGCCGACGACGCCTGGTTCAATCTGCGCGCGTCGAATACCGAACCGTTGCTGCGGCTGAACGTCGAGGCCAGGTCGACGGAAGAAGTAGACGCACTCGTGACCGAGATTCTGGGCATCGTCCGCTCCTGACTGGGATAGTGGAACCAGGGCGGATGAAATCGCACATCCACGATTCGGCGACGGAGGAAGTAGACGGCCCAGCCCGATACCGAGATTCCGGGCACCGCCGGCTCCTGACTGGGATAGTGGAACCAGGGCGGATGAAATCGCACATCCACGATTCGGCGACGGAGGAAGTAGACGGCCCAGCCCGATACCGAGATTCCGGGCATCGCCGGCTCCTGACTGGGATAGTGGAATCACAGACGTTGGATTCGCCCGACCTGGGCGCCCATGTCGATCCCTCCGAATCGACAGCCCGGGTGGGTGCCGGGCGGGACCGCATACAGCGCGATGAGGGGAGGTGGGACGCCCGATGATCGCTGGAACACCGGTGCTCGACCTCGACGATGCCGCTTCACTCGAGGCGGCCGATGTCGGCGGTGCCCTGCGCTCCGCGGCATCCGGCGGCGCGCAGGTACGCGCGATCGCCGCGGCGGTCGGTGAGGACGCGCTCGCCCGCCTCACGGATCTGCGGCCGCGCAGTGTGGTGTTGGTCTCCGGCGCGGGCCGGGCCGCGCGCGCCGCGAGTCTGATCGTCGCCGCGCTCGGCGACCACGCGGGCCTACCTGTGGTCCCGGTCGCTGCCCTCCCACCCTGGGTCGGTCCGCTGGACGTCGTGCTCGTCGCGGGTGATGACGCGGGCGATCCCCGACTGATCGATGCGGTCGACCGGGCACAGCGCCGGGGCGCCGAAGTTGTGGTCGCGGCTCCGCACGAAGGTCCACTGCGGGCCGCCGCGGCCGGACGTACCTCATTGCTGGAGCCGCGGATTCCGGTCCTGGACCACAATCGGCTGCTGCGCTTTCTCGCGGCCTGTATCGCGGTGCTGCGCATCGTCGATCCGACCCGCTCCGGTGCGCTCGTCCCCGATCTGACCGAGCTGGCCGATGTACTCGATGCCGAGGCCTTGCGCGATGGCCCGCGCAACGAGGTCTTCCACAATCCGGCCAAGATGTTGGCCGCGCGCATGCAGCAACGCGCCATCGTGCTGGCCGGGGACTCCCCCGCCGCCAGCGAACTCGCCGAGCACGGCGCAGAAGTGCTGCTGCAGTCGGCGGGCAAGGTGGCCACCGCCGTGAATCTGGCCGAGGCCGTTGCCGCCAATCCCCGAATGGTCGAGGCCGCAGGCGAATCCGCGCCGAACTTCGATCCGATGTTCCACGACGAGGAACTCGACGGACCCGCGCCAGTGGAGCGCATCCGGGTGTTCGTGCTGAGCGCGGATCTGGATCAGGCCGCGGCGCGTCGTCGGGTTGCCGTCTTCGGCGGCAGCGGATCCGGTCTGGTCGACGCCGATCTGGTGAGTGCCGATGTCGAACTCCTGCACACCTCGCTCACCGATCCCGCCACGCCCATGCCTGCCCGAGTGGATGATTCGGGCGTGCCGATGCCCGGCACCATCGCCCATGCCAGCGAACTCGAACAACTCGCGGTGCTCGCGTTGCGCCTGGAGATGGCCGCCGCCTACCTGCGATTGATCAGCACGCGCGGCAGTGCGACACAGCCCACCGAACAGCTCGACGGGGGACACTACTAGTGCACGAACTCGTTGGTGCGCTGCGTTCCTACGCCTGGGGTTCACGCACCGCACTCGCTCAGTTGTGCGGCCGACCGGTCCCTTCCGCGCATCCGGAAGCGGAACTGTGGTTCGGCGCGCATCCCGCCGATCCGGCGCTGGTCCGCTTGGAGAACAGCACCCGCTCACTGCTGGAATTGGTCGCGGATGATCCGGAGCGCGAACTCGGCCCCGCCGCATCGGAATTCGGTGGGCGGCTGCCGTTCCTGTTGAAGATCCTCGCCGCCGAGGAACCGCTATCGCTACAGGCACATCCGAGTTCCGCGCAGGCGCGGGCCGGATTCGAGCGAGAGAACAACGCGCGGGTGCCGCTGGATTCGCCGATGCGCAACTACCGCGACGAGAACCACAAGCCGGAACTAATTGTGGCGCTGGACCGGTTCGAGGCGCTCGCCGGATTCCGGGATCCACTGCGCACCGTCGAACTGCTGCGCGCACTGGATGTGCCCGGACTACGGTCGTATGCGGAACTGCTTGCTGCCCAACCTGATTCGGCCGGACTGCGGACGCTGTTCACGACCTGGATCACGCTGCCGCAGAATGTCCTCGGCACACTGCTGCCTCAGGTACTCGACGGGTGCGTGCGATATCTCTCGCAGAAGGGCACCCGAGAGTTCACCGCGGAGGCGCGCACCGCACTCGAACTCGCCGAGGCCTATCCGGGTGATGCCGGGGTGCTCGCCGCGCTGCTGCTCAATCGGTTGACGCTGGAACCCGGACAGGGACTGTTCCTCGCGGCGGGCAATCTGCACGCGTATCTACGCGGACTCGGTGTCGAGATCATGGCCAATTCCGACAATGTGCTGCGCGGTGGTCTGACGCCCAAACATGTCGATGTGCCAGAATTGCTGCGGGTCCTGGATTTCGAGCCGATCGATCTGCCGGTCGTGCTACCGGAACCGGCGGGCGGCAGGTCGGTGCGCTATCGGACACCGGCGCCGGAGTTCGCGCTGCGACGGTTGGATCTGATCGCCGGGTCCGGGCTGGTGCCGCTGGCCTCCGCTGGGCCCGGAATCGTGTTGTGCACGGCGGGGACGGTGCGGCTGCTGCAAGGGCTGAGCGAGTTGGTGCTGGAACGCGGTGCGGCGGCGTGGATATCGGCGGCCGACACCGAGATTCGCGCCCAAGCTGTCGACGGCGACGCCCAGTTGTTCTGCGCGTGCGTCGGCGGCGGGCACTGACCTGTCCGACACCAGTCGGCCGCGAACGAACACACAGCGCGGCAGACGCTGCAAATCAGATACAGGAGGACGTACTTTATGTCGGCTGGTGGTGGCAAGAAGGCGATTCTCGCCGCATTGTCGGCGAATGCGGGGATCGCGGCGGCGAAGTTCGTCGGCGCGTTCATCACCGGTTCGGGATCAATGCTGGCCGAGGCGGTGCACTCGGTTGCGGACACCGCCAACCAGGGGCTGCTGCTGCTCGGTCAGCGCCGGGCCGCGCAGGACGCCGATGAACTGCACCCGTTCGGATACGGGCGCAATCGCTACTTCTATTCGTTCATCGTGGCACTGGTGCTGTTCACGCTCGGCTCCGTCTATGCCATCTACGAGGGCATCCATAAGATCCAGGATCCGGAGGAGCTGAGCAATCCGATCGTCGCCATCGTCATCCTGTTCATCGCGATCTGCCTCGAGGGCTACAGCTTCACCACGGCCATGCGGGAATCCATTCCGCTCAAAGGCACTTCGAGCTGGTGGCAGTTCATCCGCAATTCGCGCAGTCCGGAACTGCCGGTGGTGCTGCTCGAGGACACCGGCGCGCTGGTCGGGCTGGTCTTCGCATTCGCCGCGGTTGGGCTGACCATGCTCACCGGTGATCCGGTCTGGGATGGCATCGGCACCCTGGCCATCGGCACACTGCTCGGCGTTATCGCGCTGATCCTGATCGTGGAGATGCAGAGCCTGCTCATCGGTGAGGGCGCGACGCCGCAGGAGGATAGGGCGATCCGCGCCAACCTGGTCGACGGCAAGCGCATCGACCGGGTGATCCACCTCAAGACGCAGTATCTCGGGCCGGAGGAGATCCTGGTCGCGGCCAAGATCTCGATCGTGCCCGATCTGGATATCGCCGATATCGCCGCGGCCATCGATGCTGCGGAGGCCAGGGTACGCGCAGCTGTGCCCGCCGCGCGGGTGATGTATCTGGAACCCGACCTGTACCGGACGCCGCGGGCCGATCCCGCGATTTCCTGATTCAGCGATTCGAGGCGCGCAGCAGATCTTTCGGGTCGGTGCGGATTCCGAAGTCCGTGCGCAGCACATGCCGCGCGGCGTGCATCCCGGCCATACCGTGCACACCCGGACCCGGCGGGGTCGAGGCGGAGCAGAGGTAGACGCCGGGAAGTGGTGTGGCGTAGGGATTCCAGCGCGGGACGGGGCGGAAGGCGAACTGGCGCAGGGTCATCGCGCCCGCGGAGATATCGCCGCCGACATAATTGGCATTGTGCGTCGGCATTTCGGCGCCCGTGACGACATTCTTGGCCAGGATCAGGTCGGTGAAGCCCGGAGCGAAGCGTTCCACCTGGGCGATGACGGCGGCGCTGACATCGCGGGTGGAACCATTCGGGACATGAGCGTAGGTGTAGAGCGTATGGCCGCCCGCCGGTGCCCGCGTCGAATCGACCACGCCCGGCTGGATGGCCAGGACATACGGACGATCCGCGTGTTGTCCTGCGGCGATGGCCTTTTCGACGGCCATTGCCTCGGCGCGAGTGCCGACCAGATGTAGCGTGCCGGCGAGTTCACAGCCGGGCGTCTGCCACGGCACCGGCCCGGACAGCGCAAAGTCGACCTTGCAGGCCGCGCCACCATAGCGGAAGCGGCGCAACCCCTTCGCGTAATGATCCGGTAGCCGGCGCCCCGCCAGGCGCAGCAGTTCGGCGGGCGCGGTATCCAGCACGATCGCACGGGCGCCACCCAATTCGTCGAGCGAGTCGACGCGGTGTCCGGTGACGAGCTTGCCGCCGAGGCGTTCGAATTCGGTGATCAACGCATCCGGAATGGCCTGACTCCCGCCGCGCGGCAGCACCCAGCCTCCGGCGTGCGCGAGTGTCGCCAGCAGCATGCCCGCTCCGGCCGCCGGGATCGCGCGGGGCGGTGTGATCGCATGCGTGGCAACGCCGGTCAGCAGTGCCGGTGCCTTCTGCTCGCGAAATCGCAGGTTCCACAGGGGCGAACCCTGTTCGAGTACCCGTAGGCCGAAGCGCAGTCCGGTCAATAGGTCGGCGGGCGGGCGGCGCAGGTCCGACATCGCGAAATCCACGACCCGCTGGCAATGCCGGACCATCGGCGCGAAGAGCGCACGCCATGCGGCGCCGTCACGGCCGAGACCCGCGGCGGTGCGATCCAGATCGCGCCAAGCCACACCGGCCGCGCCACCGTCGAGCGGATGCGCGTAGGAGACTTCGGGCGCGAGTAGTTCGACACCGTGCGCGGCCAGATCGAACGCGCGAAAGAAGGGCGACGCCAAGGCCATCGGATGCGCACCGGCGCAGACATCGTGTCGATATCCGGGCAGCGTCAGCTCGGCGGTGCGGCTCCCGCCCCCCGCGGCGGCCTGTGCTTCGTACACCTCGACGGAGAGCCCGGCACGAGCCAGGATTACGGCCGCGGCAAGACCGTTGGGACCGGAACCGACCACGGCGACATCGGACATACCTCGATTCTGCCCGGCTGCCCCGGGCTGTGCCGTCACCCGGGCGAGGTATCGGTCACCTGCTCGCTCCCTGATGCGTCCATTGGCCGAGCAGCACTCGGATGCGCTCCTCGCGCAGGTCGTCGACCAGGCGACCGCTGCGATCCAGGGTGGCGATGCCGTGCAGGGTGCTCCAAACCACCTCGGTGCCTGCCTGTACATCGAAATCGCCCGCGAACGGCGCGTATGCGCTCTGGATCTCGCCGAATGCGTCGCGCAGCGCCTGCGGTGCGTCGTTGCCGAAGGTGAGTTCGGTATTGAGGACGAACATCGCGTCGTAGCGGGCCGGGTTCTCGGTTGCGAAGTCCAGGTAGCCGCGCACAATGGCCTCGAGCGCCTCGAGCGGAGTCTTGGCACGAGCCCGCCGCGCGCGCAGCCGTACGGTGAGATCGGCGATGCCTTCTTCGGCGACGGCCGTGACGATCGCCGCCTTGCCCGCGAAGTGGCTGTAGAGCACCGGCTGGCTGTATTCGATCTTCTCAGCGAGGCGGCGCACGGTCACCGCCTCCCAGCCCGACGTTTCAGCGAGCTCGCGGGCGGTGTCGATGATGCGCTTGTGACGTTCGGCGCGTTCGCGTTCTTTGCGGTTCTGAGTCGCCATATCGGAAATTCTAGTATCGCTAGACAAACTAACGGAGCTCTGTTATCGCCGCTCGAAGTCCTAGCAAAGCTAGACGATAGCGCAGAATTTCGAGCACCGCACCGACCCCATGACCATCTCGCAAATCGCCACCGCATGCCGTCGTCGGCGCAACGCCCGATCCCACCGACAGCACGAAGGACCCGCAGATCTGCGGGCCCTTCGTTTTACGGCTACAGCTAGGCCGGAACCAGATCCTTGGCGTCGTCGTGCTGCGGCCGGGGGCCGTGGTCATCGTCGACCATGGTCCGCTCGTCGAAGGGCAGTTTGCGATCGAGAACCGTCTGGACCCGGTCCACATCGACGGTCTTGGTCCAGGTGCCGACCAACATGGTGGCGATGGCATTGCCCGAGAAGTTCGTCACCGCACGGGCTTCCGACATGAAGCGGTCGATGCCGACGATGAGGCCGACGCCGTCGAGCAACTCGGGACGATGGCTCTGCAATCCGCCCGCGAGTGTGGCCAGACCGGCACCGGTGACACCGGCCGCGCCCTTGGAGGCGACGATCATGAACAGCAGCAGGCCGACCTGTTCCCCGATGTTGAGCGGTTTGCCCATCGCATCGGCGATGAATAGCGACGCCATGGTCAGGTAGATGGCGGTGCCGTCCAGGTTGAACGAATATCCGGTCGGCACAACGACACCGACGGTGGTTCGCTCGACGCCGAGGTGCTCCATCTTGGCAATCAGCCGCGGCAGTGCGGACTCCGAGGAGGAGGTGCCGAGGATCAGCAGATACTCCCGCGCCAGGTAGCGGACCAGCTTGAACACCGACACCCGGGATACCGCCCACAGCAGCACACCGAGCACACCGAAGATGAAGACCAGACAGGTCAGGTAGAACGCGACCATCAGCAGCGCCAGCTGCTTGACCGCATCGAGTCCGGTCTTGCCGACCACATTCGCGATCGCGCCGAACGCACCGATCGGCGCCAACCACAGGATCATCGACAGAATCCGGAACACCAGCTTCTGCAGCGATGCGACACCACGCAGGATCGGCTCGCCGGCCCTACCCATGGCCTGCAGCGCGAAGCCGACGAGGAGCGCGATGAACAGTGCCTGCAACACACTCCCGGTGGTCAGCGAGGACACCACTGTGGTGGGGATGATGCTCTGGATGAAGTCCCAAGTGCCACCCGCGGCATGGGCCTGATCGGCCAGTTTCGCGCCTTGCTTGGCAGTCTTGGCGATATTCATGCCCGAGCCCGGCTCGAGCAGGTTGCCGACGACCAAGCCGATGCCGAGCGCGACCGTCGACATGACCATGAAGTACCCGATCGCGAGTCCGCCCACCTTGCCGACATTGGCGGCCGAGCGCACCGAGCCGATACCGAGCACGATCGTGCAGAAGATGACCGGCGCGATCATCATCTTGATCAAATTCACGAACATGGTGCCCAACGGGGCGAGGTCCTGACCGAAGTCGGGCGCCCGCCAGCCGACCAGAATTCCGGCGATAACGGCGACGATAACGGCCAGATAAAGCCAGTGGGTTCGGTCGCGAGGCACCGGCCGCTGTGGTGTTTTGTCGAGATCGGTTGTTCGATCGCTGCTATCGCTCATGGTGGGTGAAGTCCCCTTCAAATGGTACCGGCGTGATGTGGCGCACGCCCTCACGGCACAATATTGGCTGCTACAGGTGATGGCAGTCACGATTTGGTGCATTTCGTTCAAGTTAACGCGAGGGATAGAAAGTGTTACGCGGTGAGAAAAACCGGGGACGCGGTCGGCTATCGCTGGCTGGTCAGGCCTTCGTGCTCCAACTGGTGGTGCTCGGGCTGGTCATCGGAATCGGAGCAGTACTCGCCGTGCTGGACGCCAGGCATGACAGCGATGTCACCACCACCCGCGAGGTCACCGATGTCGCGGTGACCGTGGCAGATGCGCCGTCCACCGTCGCGGCGCTCCACACTCCCGATCCCACCGCCCTGCTGCAACCGATGACCGAACAGACCCGCAAGGCCACCGGAATGGACTTCATCGTGGTGATGACGCCGGATCGGACCCGATACACCCACACCACACCCGCGCTCATCGGGCAACCATTCAGCGGCAATATCGATCGAGCGCTGGCCGGGGAGACATTCACCGAGACGTACGCCGGAACGCTCGGTCCCTCGATTCGGTCGGTCACGCCGGTCTATGACGACGGGCGCATCATCGCATTGGTGTCGGCGGGTGTGACCCGGGCACGGATCGGCGATCAGGTCGGTGCGCAGCTGCCGTTGATTCTCGGCGTGGCCGCGGCGGGCCTGGCGGTCGCCGCCGCGGGTTCGTTCCTGCTGAGTCGCCGGATCCGGCGGCAGACACATGGCCTCGCCCCCGATGAACTGCGCACGATGTACGAACAGCACGATGCGGTACTGCATTCGATCCACGAGGGGCTGGTGGTGTTCGGGCCGAACGGGGTGGGTGCGGAGGTGGTCAACGACGAGGCGCGCAGGTTACTCGATCTGCCCGACGGGCCTGTCGTGCGTTCGGATCTGCCGATCTCGATGCAGCGGATGAGCTGGGGGATGGTTCGCGACGAGATGCATGTGACCAAGGATCGGATCCTGCTGGTCAATCAGGATGTTGTCACCTGGGAGCGAAGACCGATCGGCACCGTGATCACCATTCGCGACCACACCGAATTGCGCACCGTGATGGGTGAACTCGATTCGGTACGCGGTTTCGCGGACTCGTTGCGGGCGCAGGCGCACGAATCGGCCAACCGGCTGCACACCGTGATCACCATGGTGGAGTTGGGGCGCTATCGGGAGGCGGTGGAGTTCGCGACCGCGGAACTCCAACTGTCCCAAGCTCTTATCGATCGGCTGCTCACCTCGGTCGGCGATCCAGCGCTTGCGGCACTGCTGCTCGGCAAGGTGAACCAGGCCGCCGAGCGCGGTATCGAGTTGACGATCACCGAGGATACGGCCCTCGATTCGACCGCGCCGCTCTCGGCGCAGGAGACGGTTACGCTGGTCGGCAATCTGATCGACAATGCCATCGACGCCGCTGTCGACGGTGCCGTCGGCTGGGTGGAAGTGACTGTGCGTCAACAGGATTCGTCGATCCTGAGCGATCCCGCGCCGGCACCGGATCCGGCGCCGGCCATCGAGTTGGCGGCGGCGTTCGATTCGGTGCGATCGGTGAACGGTTCGGCACTGTATATCCGTGTCGCCGACAGCGGGCCCGGTATGTCGGCGGAAACCTTCGCCCGCGCCGCCGAACGCGGCTACTCCACCAAGGCCGACCATCAGGGCCTCGGACTGGCACTGGTCCATCGGCTCGTCGGGCGCCACGGCGGCGTGATCGGCACCGACCGCGATCCGGAAAGTGCTGTCACCGTGACGATCCCACGGAAGGATGCGCGATGATCCGAGTATTGATCGTCGAGGACGAGCCATTGATCGCCGAGGCGCACCGCGCCTATGTCGAACGGATTCCGGGTTTCACCACGGTCGCCGTCGCGCACACCGGCCGCGAGGCCATGCGCGCCGCCGCCGATGCCGCCGCCGAGAATGCGCCGATCGACCTGGTACTCATGGATATCGGACTGCCCGATGCCAGCGGCCTGGATGTAGCCGCAGCCCTGACCGGCCTGGCACCCCGTCCCGATGTCATCGCCATCACCTCGGCACGCGACCTCGCCATGGTACGCACCGCCGTCTCCCACGGCGTGGTCCTGTATCTCCTGAAACCGTTCACCTTCGCCGCATTCCGCGACAAACTCGAACGCTACCGCGAATTCCGCACCGCCCTACCCGCGGGCGAAACCGCCGTCTCCCAACAGGACATCGACCGCGCCCTCAGCGCGCTGCGCACCTCCGACCAACGCGCCACCGCCCCCAAAGGCGTTGCCCCCCAAACCCTGGACGAAATCTCCCGCACCGTCCGCGACGCCCCTGGCGGACTGACCGCCGCCGACACCGCCAGCACCGTCGGCGTTTCCCGCATCACCGCCTGGCGCTACCTGGAAAAACTCGCCAATGACGGCCTGGTAGACCGCAAATCCGACTACGGCCGGGCCGGCCGCCCCAAAACCCGCTACATCTGGAAATTCCGCCCCGAATAAACACTGACCATCGAACCCCTTGCCATTCCCGGTCGGCTCGGACCGAAATCGAGGCGGGCCACGGGTTATGTCGGGCGGGGTTTGGGGGTGGTGCGGAGGTGAGCGCGTTCGCCTTGTTTGCCGAAGAGGCTCAGGAATTCGACCGGTTCGGGGCCGGCGGTGCCGAACCAGTGGGGGATGCGGGTATCGAATTCGGCGGCTTCGCCAGGGGTGAGGACTACGTCGTGGTCGCCGAGGATGAGGCGCAGCCGGCCGTTGAGGACGTAGAGCCATTCGTAGCCCTCGTGGGTTCGGGGGTCGGGCTCGCTGCGGATGTTCGGGGGGATGACCAGTTTGTAGGCCTGGATGCCACCGGCTCGGCGGGTCAGGGGCAAATAGGTCATGCCGTGGCGGGTGGTGGGGCGCAGGTGGATGCGCGGGTCGCCGGTGGGTGGGGCGTCGACCAGTTCGTCGAGGGTGACGCCGTGTGCCTTGGCCAGCGGCAGTAGCAGTTCGAGGGTTGGGCGGCGGGCGCCGGATTCCAGGCGCGACAGCGTGCTCGCGGAGATGCCGGTTTCGGTCGACAGGTCGGCCAGTGTGGTTTCGCGCTGGCGGCGCAGCGCGCGTAACCGAGGTCCGACCGCGTCGAGGGCTCGGCCGAGGTCGTCGTTCACAATCGCCAGCTTGCCATATCGGCAATATTGTTTGCCATTATCGCACACTGGCCCGCATGGTTTTCCGGAGGAGGTGCACCAAGCACTGCTGTTCCGTCAGCTCACCGACGATGTCACTTCCCACACCGTGCCACCGAGCGCCGAACAGTCCGAGGAGTTGACCGCCCGCGGTATTCGCATACTGGACGGCGAGGTGACGGCGCTGGAAATCGTCGACGATCGCCTCGCGGGAGTGCGGTTGAGCGACGGCACCGTCGTGCCCCGCGAGGTCGCGACCGTCAGCTCGCGGATGGTCGCCCGCGCCGACTTCCTCGCGACGCTCGGACTGCGGCCAACCGAACATCCCGCCGGTGTCGGCGAATACATCCGCACCGATGCCACCGGCCGCACCGATATTCCCGGTGTCTGGGCCGCGGGCAATGTCACCGACCTGATGGCCCAGGTAGGCGCGGCCGCAGCGGCAGGGGCGGCCGCCGGGGCACAGATCAACGCCGATTTGGTTGCCGAGCAGACCCGCCGAGCCGTTGCCGCCTACCGCGAACCGCGCTCGCCCGAAACCGAAGCGCAGCTGTGCGAGGCGGTGATGGGCAACCGTCGGCACGGCAGGTAATCCGGCTCAGACTGTCGTGGGCTCGGGCGCCGGACTGCTGGCCCGGCGCCCGAGCCGAACCGGCATCCGCTCATATCCGTGCAGCGTGAACAGCTTTCGGCGCTGCGGTGTCCCGTCGAGTCGCAGGTCCGGGAACCGCTCGAACAAGGATTGCAGCGCGTACGTTGCTTCCATGCGGGCCAGGCTCGCCCCGAGACAGGCGTGGATGCCGCTGCTGAATGTCAAGTGCTCCTTGGCATTCGAGCGGCCGACATCGAAGGTGTCGGGATCGGCGAAGACCGCGGGGTCACGGTTCGCACCTGCCAGCGACAGCACCACCGTGCTGCCCTTGTGCAGCCGCATACCCTCGAGTTCCACGTCGGCCGATGCGATTCGCGCCGTCGTCTGCACTGGCGCATCGATGCGCAGCACCTCTTCGACGGCATTCGGCCAGAGGTCGGGTTCGGCGCGCAATCGATCCAATTCTTCGGGATGGGTGACCAATTGGGCGACACCGTTGCCGATCAGGTTGACCGTGGTCTCGAAACCCGCGCCCATCAATAGGCTCGCGGTCGCCTTCAAGGCGTAATCGTCGAGGTCACCCGCGGTGACCAGACTGCTGAGAATGTCATCGCCGGGTTCGCGGCGCAGTCGCGCGATATGGCCGTCGAGGTAGTCGTTCATCACCTCCATCGCGCCGAGCGCCCGCCGGAACGCCCGCCAGGAAATCCCGATATCGAGCAGCGGGGTCATCCGATCGCCCCAGTCCAGGAATAACTTTCGATCCTTTTCCGGGAAGCCGAGCATTTCCGAGATGATGGCGATCGGCACCTGCGCGGCATACGACTCGATCAGATCGGCCGAACCGCCCGAAGGCAGCGCACCGAGCAGCTCCTCGGTGACCGTCTCGACCCGTTCCCGCAATCGGCCGATCGCGCGCGGGGTGAACGCCGAGGCCACCGGCTTGCGCATGCGGGTATGCTCCGGCGGGTCGATGACCAGCATGGACGGCGGCTCAACCGGATTGGGCGGCAAGGGAAGTCGCTCGGCGAGCAACCGCAGCGGCTTCGGAATATCGAAGGCGTCGGTGGTGCGGACACCGAATCGGCTATCCCGCAGGACCGCGCGGCACAGATCATGGTCGAAACTCGCCCACGCGATCGAAGTGCGCAGCAGCCGCCCCTGCCCGCGCAGCCGCTCGATCAGTGGATAGGGATCGGCGAGACCGCCGGGTCCGCCCATCAACTGGCCGAATGGCTCTCCGCGCCGCGCCTGGGTGCGCAGGGCCAATCGCGGCGCACCCTGCACCGATAACCACCGGAACCAATATTGCGGCTTCATCTGTTCACCAACCCCATCGTTGCGCGGCAATTCCACCGTACGCAGTCCCCGGTGCCGGCGGAACGTCCCATGGTCGGACGCCGGCCCATACCAGGATAGGAACTCAGCCGCGCTGCGCGGTGATCCGCTCGGTCTCGATACGCTGCGCGCGCAGCGCCGGATCCGGATTGACCACCTGTACCAGCGAGGCCCCGGCGACCAGCACCGCGACCAATCCGTCGATCAGTTCGGCGGGAGTATCCCAGGACGTGCTCGAAAGCACCCGATCCCGCTCGGAAAACCCTTGTAGCACAGCGGATTTCCGGGCCTCGGTGAGCACCTGGGAGACCGGCATTCCGTCCAGCGCGACCCCGGCTCCGCGCGGCATGAAATGGTCGCCGTGTACCCGAACGGAGATGGCGAAATCGGTGATGCCGATCGGCAGATCGCGCACCGGCATGCCGAAGGCATCCAGCGAGAGCGCGGCGACCTCCGCAATACCGTCGGTCTCGGCCAACCGTTCGGCGGTCGCCAGCGCCAGATCGGCATCCTGATCGGGCCCGAGTACCACCTCGGTCCCCGCCCACCAGCAGCCGAGCAACACCGCGGCGGTCTGCCAGTGCGCGGGCAGCAGAACCGCGACGCGCGCCCCTTGACTCAGCCCGAATTCGTCGCGGACCAGATTGGCGGTCTTGGCCGCCCAGTTCGCCAGCGTGAGCCCGGATAGTTCGATCCGGGCGCCGGTGGCGTCGTCGTAGTAGGTGATGCGCGGACCAGCCGGGTCGCGCTCGAGGATCGGATCCAGCAGCGCCTCGGTGAGTGTCAGCACATGGTCTTGGTCACGCATGGGTCAATTCACGCATGGTCAATTCACGCATTTCGGTCCGTTCTGGCCTGCGTCGATCGGCGGGGCCGGCGGTACGGGTGTTGCGGTGCTCGACGTTCCGGAGAAGTCGAACATGCTGCTCGCGGTCGAGCCCGGACCAGAATAGTCGCTTGCCAGCACGACGCTGACCGAATCCGGGGACAACGTGCTGTCCGCGATGACCGTCAGCCCGCCCAGTGCCTGCGCGACGGCCTTGGCCGTCGGATTCGAGGAATCCATCGCGAGCACCCGACTGCCGGTGACGCTGGGACCGGTGTAGTTACCGACCAAACCTTCCCGAAATCCCTTGGCCGTCAACGCCTGTGCCACCTGCCCCGCGAGTCCGCCGATCCCGCTCGCGTTGAACACGCTGACGCGCACCGCGGCCGGATCGATCATCGGCTCGGCGTGATCGGCCCGCTTGCCGTCGACCAGCGATGCCACAAACGACTTGACCGCCTTCGGATCCACGCGCACGACCGATTCACCCTCGCTCGTCGTGTCGTTGAGATCGGCGACCGGAATCGTCTCGAATCTGACCTGACCGCCCGAAAGATTCTTCAGCTGTTGCAGAAACGCGAGCACGTCCCAATTGTCGTCCAGTACGACGGTGCGCCCGACCGCATCGCTGAGATTGCGCAACTTGCCCGGATTGCTCAACGTCTTGGCGCTGAGCACCTGCCCGACCAACTGCGCCATGAAGACCTGCTGGCGCACGATCCGGTCCAGATCGCCGCGCGGTAGCTCGTGGCGCTGGCGCACGAAGCTCAAAGCCTGTGGGCCGTCGAGCTTCTGGCGACCCGCCCGAAAATCGGCGCCGGACATCCATTCGTCCACGGGATTGTTCAGGCATACATCGACCCCGCCGACCGCGTCGGTCAGCAGCACGAAGCCGAGCAAACTGACCTCGGCGTAGTGGTCGACCGTAATGCCGGTGAGATTGGCCACGGTCTTGATCAGCGCCTGCCGCCCCGCCTGGGTGGACTGTTTATCCGCGGCGGCCGCCGGCACGCCCTGGTTGATCAGCTCGAGCCGTCGCGCCTCCTTGGTCGCGCCGTAGGCCGAGTTGATCTTGCCCTTGCCCATGCCCGGAATATCGACGTAGGAGTCGCGCGGGATGGAAATGGCGGTGGCGGAGCGGCCGTCGTTCGGGACACGCACCAGCACGATGGTGTCGGTATTGGTGCCGACCTCATCGCCCGCGTGCAATACGGCGCGCTCGTTGCTGCTCAGTGGATTACCGTGTGCGTCGGTGCGGCTGTCCACACCGACCAACAGGATGTCGACGGCGCCATCGCTGCCACCGCCCAGGCCGAGACCGCCGATGCGTTCGATATTCGAGATCAGCGAGTCCACGCTGTGCCAGGCGAAGCCGGTGATGAGCAGGACCAGCACCGCCCCGACCGCGACGAACGCGCGCATAGGACCGAAGTCGCCCCCGACCTCGAACAGTCGCGACGACGCTGTCGCCCTCATCTTCTGCGGCACCACTGCATCCTCTCGCCGAACCGAGCATCCTGCCCACGCACCACGCTGCGCTTGCCCGAGCGCTTCCAGCAGATGTTGCGACCGCGCAACGCCGGTTTCGTCCAAGCCGACGCGTCGCTGACTCGACCGCCCCGCCTTCGGTAGCCCCCGTCTTCGCTGCCAACAGGCTAACCAACGGCTACCGCGGCGGACCTCATTCGCAGGTGCCACGGCGTGCCAGACTGTGCCCGTGACCGCGATATCATCCGCCTCGACCGTAGCCGCGCGCCTCGTCGTGACCGGAGCGGGTGGGCAGTTGGGACGCGCACTGCTGCGCCGCGCGCCCGACGCCCACGCCTTCGGCCGCGACGAATTGGACATCACAGACGCGGCAGCGGTGCGCGCCGCACTCGCACCTGGTGATGTCGTGCTGAACTGTGCCGCCTACACCGCCGTCGACCGGGCCGAATCCGATCCCGAGGCCGCCTTCGCGGTCAATGCGACCGGACCGGCCGTACTCGCCGCCGCCTGCGCGCGGGTGGATGCCCGATTGATACACATTTCGACCGACTACGTATTCGCGGGAAACCACGACAAGCCCTACGACACCGACAACCCGACCGAGCCGGCCACCGTCTACGGCCGATCGAAATTGGCGGGCGAACAGGCCGTGCTGGAAACCGCGCCGCGCGCGCATGTGGTGCGCACCGCGTGGGTGTACACCGGGCGCGGAAGCGATTTCGTCGCGACCATGCTGCGCCTCGAACGCGAACGCGACACCCTCGACGTGGTCGATGACCAACTCGGCTCCCCGACCTACGCCGCCGATCTGGCCGCCGGACTGCTGGAGTTGGCGGGTCGGCCGGATGCGCCGCGGGTGCTGCACGCCACCAACTCCGGCCAGGTCAGCTGGTTCGAATTCGCACGGGCGATATTCGCCGGAGTCGGCGCGGATCCAACCCGGGTGCATCCGTGTGACTCGACCGCATTTCCGAGACGCGCACGGCGCCCGGCATATTCGGTGTTGTCCAACCGTTCCTGGTCCGATACCGGATTGCCCCCCCTGCGGCCGTGGGAGGTCGCACTCGGAGACGCGCTGTCGGGGTTGTCGCAGTAGGCTGCATGGCCGTGAGGGAGCGACAGCGAGCGAACCATCAACACAGCGTGCAATCGCACACGACGGAGCCGAGCGTCAGCGAGGCGAAGTCGTGAGTGATTCCGGATCCCCGGCCCCCGGCGGCCTTGTCGTCGTCACGGTGACTTATTCACCCGGTGAGCACCTCGAGCACTTCATCACCACCCTGGCCGCGGCCACCGGCGAGAAACCGCAGGTGATCCTGGCCGACAACGGTTCGGTGGACGGTGCACCGGAGTTGGCCGCGGAGGCGAACGCGCACGTACGACTACTGCGGACCGGCGGCAATCTCGGCTACGGCGGCGCGATCAACCGCGCGGTCGCGGAGATCGACCCGAGTGTCGAATTCATCATCATCGCCAATCCCGATATCCGCTGGGGCACCGATTCCATCGACACACTGCTCGCTGCCGCGCAGCGCTGGCCGCGGGCGGGCGCACTCGGACCGATGGTGCGCGAGCCCGATGGCAGCGTCTACCCGTCCGCGCGCTCGGTGCCCGGGCTGCTCGACGGCGCCGGACACGCGATTCTCGGCACGATATGGCCGTCGAATCCGTGGACGCTGCGCTACCGCCAGGACAACGAGCAGATCTCCGAGCGGGCCGTCGGCTGGCTATCCGGGTCGTGTCTGCTGGTGCGGCGCGCGGCGTTCGATTCGATCGACGGCTTCGACTCGCGCTACTTCATGTACATGGAGGATGTGGACTTCGGCGACCGGATGGGCAAGGCCGGTTGGCACAACGTCTTCGTACCCGACGCCGAGGTCACCCACGCCAAGGGACACGCGGCCGGACGCCATCCCGAGGTGATGCTGCCCGCGCACCACGCGAGCGCATACCGATTCCAGGCCGATCGGCATCCGCACTGGTGGCAGGCGCCGTTGCGGTTGGCACTGCGGGCCGGACTTGCGATCCGTTCCCGGATTGCGGTTCGATCTGCGCTGCGTCAACAGGCGCGCGAAGCCCAAAGCTAACGTCACACGTTCGGCACGCAACGGTGCCGGAACCGTGTCGCTGGGTACTGAGACTGGTGTCGTCCGTAGACGTGGAACTGGGCGGTGTCCGGGATCGGTGCCCGAGCGGGCGCACCACCGAGCACGATCCACTGTGAACAGGGAGCATGATGGCAGCAAATGCAGGCACCGACGCCGTGATTCTGGTCGGCGGCCAGGGCACGCGGTTACGTCCGCTCACCCTGTCGGCGCCCAAGCCGATGCTGCCGACGGCCGGACTGCCGTTCCTGACCCACCTGCTCGCCCGCATCGCGGACGCCGGAATCACCCACGTCGTGCTCGGCACCTCGTTCAAGGCGGAGGTCTTCGAGGAACACTTCGGTGACGGCGCCGACCTCGGCCTGGAACTCGAGTACGTCACCGAGGCCGAACCGCTCGGCACCGGCGGCGGCATCCGCAATGTGCTGCCCAAGCTGCGCGCCGACAACATCATGGTGTTCAACGGCGATGTGCTCGGTGGTACCGATCTCGGTGCGATCCTGGATACCCATGAAGCCACGAATGCGGATGTGACGCTGCATCTGGTTCGAGTGAGCGATCCGCGCGCATTCGGGTGTGTGCCGACCGACGAGCATGGGCGGGTCACCGCCTTCCTGGAGAAGACCCAGGATCCGCCGACCGATCAGATCAATGCCGGTTGTTATGTTTTCCGGCGCGAATACATCGAGAAGATCCCGGTGGGGCGACCGGTTTCGGTGGAGCGCGAGGTGTTCCCAGCGCTGCTCGCCGAGGGTGCGCGGGTGCAGGGTCACGTCGACTCCTCCTACTGGCGCGATATGGGAACCCCGGAGGATTTCGTCCGTGGCTCGGCCGACCTGGTCCGCGGTATCGCCCCCTCCCCAGCCCTGCCAGGTCAGCGCGGTGAATCGCTGGTCCACGAGGGTGCCGGTGTCGCCCCCGGTGCCCTGCTCATCGGCGGCACCGTGGTCGGTCGCGGTGCCGAAGTGGGCGCGGGCGCTCGCCTCGACGGCGCGGTGCTGTTCGACGGCGCGCGCATCGAAGCAGGCGCCACCGTGGAGCGCTCGATCATCGGCTTCGGCGCGCGCATCGGCCCCCGCGCCCTCGTCCGCGACGCCGTCATCGGCGACGGCGCGAATGTCGGGGCCCGCTGCGAACTATTGCGCGGCGCCCGTGTCTGGCCCGGTGTCGACATTCCGGACGGCGGCATCCGCTTCTCTACGGACGTGTAATCCGAAGGCGTGCTTGATATTCGGCATGGCTCAGCTGAACCCGACGGCTTGTTCGCCCCAGGCGGTGTGCAGGTCGCGGTTCGGATTGTCGACGACGCGGTCGATATTGTCGATGAGCAGGGTGGTGCGGGCGCTGGGGCGGTAAGGGGGCCAGTGCTTGGAGCCATCGATGGCAGCCGGGACGCCGTGGGTGGCGAAAGCGAGCCAGCGGCGTTGCATGCGGCCGGAGACTTCCATGGCTACCTTGCGCCCGCCGAGCCAGAACGTGGGGTCATGGTTCAGGGTGCCGAAATTGCCGAAGACATAAGGTAATTCGGTGGCATGACCGGCGCCGACGCGGGCCGCCTTCAACATGGGGGTGGCATGGTCGAAGCGGTACATCCAGGTCGGTGCGTGCTGGGCGTGACCGTCGGCGACCCAGTGGGCCGGCATGCGGAAGGCCGCATCGGTGGACATGGCCAGTGCGCCGCGGGTTTTCGCGAGATCGGGGTAGGCCGAGGTGATTTCGGCGATGCGCTCGGGCGACATATCCGGATGGTTGGCGGCCACATCGCGCAGCATGACGTTCACCGCATCCGGGGTCACCGGCAAGATCGGCGAGCGGAAGACGCGGAACAGCGAGGCCTCGTCCTTATTGGTACCGATAATCAGCGGCACGCGATGCGAGCGGCCCCGCTGGAAGCGGTCGATCGGATAGGTCGGGACCAGATCGCCGTCGACGACGGGCGCGGCGGCCAGCCGGCCCGGCTCCGTCAACGGAATCTCGTCCAGCAGCACGCCCGCGGCGGTCACGATCCGGTCGATCGGACATTCCAGCAATTCGCTGACACGAGAATACGGTAGTTCGATCAGTTCCAGAAAGCGTTGCGCCACAGCGGCCGCCCGTTCCTGGCCGAAAACCGTTGTCGCGGGCGGACTTTGCGCGATCGCCTGATGGAACAGACCGGCCGCTGGCGGTGCGGTCAGCAGTGCGGTCACGCATCCGGCGCCGGATGATTCACCGAACAGCGTCACATTGTCCGGATCACCGCCGAATGCGGCGATATTGTCGCGGACCCACTGTAGTGCGGCGATCTGGTCGTGCAGACCGAGATTCGGCGTGAAATCGTCGCAGAGCGAGGATAAATCGAGGAACCCGAGTGCACCGAGGCGGTAGTTGACCGTCACGACAACCACGTCACCGGCTTCGGCCAGCTTGCGACCGTCGTAGATCGCCTGGGCCGCGGTCCCGAGGCAGTAAGCGCCGCCGTGCAACCACACCAGCACCGGCCGTGGTGCACCGGTATCGGCGGAACTGCGCGGCGACCACACATTCAGCCACAGGCAGTCCTCCCCCATCCGCAGACCGGAGTCGACCGGGACCATATTGCCCATTGTCTGCGGGGCGATCTCCCCGAAGGTCGTGCACTCGCGGATTCCGTCCCACGGCCGCGGCGGCAGTGGCGGCCGGAAACGGTTCGGACCGGACGGCGCGGATGCGTACGGAATACTGCGCCACACCGCGACCGGCCCATCCCAGCGTCCACTCACCCGGCCCCAGGTCGTTTGTGCGACCGGCTCGGTGTCGCCGACCTCGGAGCCCGGTTCCGCTTCGAACCGAGTCGTCATCTTCCACACCTCCTGCCCTCCGACCCGGACAGTGCGCTGCGAGTTTGCTCCGGCCGGGTCCAAGCACCTAACGATCTCTCATTCGAGAGTACGTCGAGTTCGATGGTGGGACAGACAGGACGCAGCTCGCCCCCTTGGCGCTACGCTTGCCCGATGCCGAGTTATAGCTTCCGGTGCCGCAGCTGTGGCGACACTTTCGAGGTCAACCGTCCGATGGCGGAGGCGTCGGATCCGGCGGCCTGCCCGAACGGCCACGATGACACGGTCAAGCTGCTCACCACATTCGCCACGGTCAGCAGGAGTGGCGGCGGTGCCGCGGCGCCCGTACCCGCACCGCGGCCCGCCGGTGGTGGCTGCTGCGGTGGCGGCTGCTGCTCCTGAATCGTGGTCGATATCACGCTCGGTCGGACGGCGAGTCCCGCTTGTCGACGTGGCCGAGGTCACGGTCGGGTGCGACGCGATCGCGCACGCGCTGTTTCAGTACCGCGATATCCGGGAATCCGCCGTCCGCCTTGCGCTCCCAGATCTGCTCGCCGTCGACGGTAATGCGGAAGACGCCGCCCGTGCCGGGGATCAGTGCCACCTCACCGAGTTCGGTGGTGAAGGTGCTCAGCAATTCCTGTGTCATCCAGCTCGCGCGCAGCAACCAGCGGCATTGCGTGCAGTATTCGATCGCGACACGTGGCATGGGTGGCACGCTACCGGTCACGGTTCGATGACGCCGTCGAGGTAGACCCAGGCGCCGTCGACACGGGTGAATGTGCTGACTTCGTGCAGCGATCCGCGGCGACCGTCGGCCTTGTAGTAGGCGATGAATTCCACGGTGCCGGTGTCGTCGAACGGTCCGCCGCGCTCGGTGCGCACGATCTCCAGGAACAGCCAGCGCTGGTCCAGATCCAGTTGGAGCGTCTTCGGCCGGGTGGGCGGATACCAGGACCGCAGTAGATATTCGGTATCGCCGACCGCGAAGGCGGTGTAGCGCGAACGCATCAGCGCCTCGGCCGTCGCCGCGGACCGCTCCCCCGCCAGAACCGGTCCGCAACAGTCCCCGAACGGCTCCCCACGCTTACACGGGCACGGCTGCGACTCATCCATAACTGCGAATCTTGCTCGCCGCGCGTACCACTGCGCGCAGCGGGGGCGCCGCCCGTAGTACTCGGGCCTTGATCAAGATCAGGTGGAGCTGGTGGCGGGGCTTCGCCGACGATGCCGCCACGGATTCCACCCGATCTTGATCCATTGCGCGAAGGCGCACGGCGCGAAGGTATTTCGGCGGGCGCAATCGTTCGGTGATTCCGGTGCTTCCTGGGAATTTCGGCGGCGGTTGGCGTGTCGCACGGAGTGTCGCGTCAAGGCATACTGACATCAGCGATCCGGCGACTTCGGAGCGACGAATCCCGTTGTGAACGTGCGGAAGTGTCGACGATCAAGGAGTCATGGGAATGCTGAGTGTATTGAACATCTTGGGTACCGGTTCCGCTATTGCCTCGACCAGCATTTCGCTACTGACCAGCATCATGGGATTGTTCGGTATGTCCTGATCCGCCGCGTCGCTAACGCGCTGCGGTGCAACAGCTTCGATGGATCCACGCGCATTGGTCCGCAGATGCGGAGCGTGCCGATGTCAGGCTGCACTTTCCGCGGCCGCGTTCATCCGCGGCCGTGCCGATGCGCCGCCGCATCGACCTTCGCGGCACAAACGAAGTTGGACCACGTCCGGCAGCACGACAAGGGTGACGCCGGGCCGGGCGGTGAGGCCGACAAGGAGCACCAAGCCTCGGACAGATTGTCGACCACGTTGGTCAGTACCGCGATACCGGGCCGACGCGCGCACCCATCTGCGGCATTGCCGAACCGCCGCGACATCGGTGCGCGGCAATGGCAATGCATGGTCAGCGGGTGACGGCCGTCGCGAGGGAGGTGGCGATCGCGGCGGTCTGCTCGCGCCAGCGGCGCAGTTCGGTGACGCTCGGGGCGAGTTCGTAATCGTGATGGTGGGCGGCGCGGGATAGGGCTGCCCATACCGTCGCGACCTGCGCGGCGGTGCCGTCGCCCGCGAATACACGCAGGGCAAGCAGCTGTGCGCGCATCGGACAACGCGCCAATTCCGGTGCCACCCGCCACCACAACTCGTCGACGGACTGTTCGAGTGCGAGCCGCAGAATCCACACTGTCGCCCGCGACCACAGTCCGTCGGCATCGGTCACCGACCCGTCGAGCAGCCGATCCACCGCATCGAACCGCTCGGCCACCGTCGGCCGCGGCGGATGCGATTTCCCGGCCCCCGGTTTACGCGCACCACCGCGCCGCCCTCCCCCGTCCACCTTGCGTTGCCGAGCCCCGGCACCCCGGCTGCTCGTGCGCCGTTGCGGTGCCGCGCCGCCGCCTTGTCGGTCGCTGTCTCGTGGCCGACCGCCGCCCGCGTCGCCCGAGGTGTCCGCATCACCGCGCGGGCTCACCGCTGCCTCCGGACTATCGATGCGCGGCGCTCGTTCATCGGCGTAGCCAGTCGACGAATTTTTCGGTGTCGGCGATCAGGTCGCGCATGCTGCGGCCGATCGGGACGTGGGCGCCTGCGGTGGCGTCGCGTAGGGCGTCGACGACCCATTTGCCTTCGCGGGCCAGGTGTTTGTTGAGGTCGTCTACCCGGCCTTCGATTCCCATGACCGCCAGCGCGACCATTGCGCGGGTTGTTTGCGCGCCTTCGATATGGCGTTCGACCTCGCGGTGATCCATGCCGTCGGCGAGCAGATTGCGCCGGGCTCTGGCCAGGCTGGCCGCCTCCACGGCGGAGCGGCAACAGGTGGCCACCAGTTCGTCGGCGATCGCCGGGGGGAGTTGGGGGGTGCGGACCAGTGAGCGGGCGTCATCGAGATAGCGGCGGATGGGGTCGCTGGATACCCGCACTTCGACGACCGATCGTTCGCGGCGCTGCACCTCCAGCACGCTGGCATCCAGTTGCATGCGCCGCACCGCCTCGGCCAACCGCTCGTCGTGGGTGAAGACGATCACCTGGCGCGTCCACGCCATCACCTCGAGCACCCTGGCCAGTCCGTCCACCTTCGCCGGATCCATGGCCTGCACCGGGTCGTCGATCATGACGAAGCGAAAAGGACTGTCCTGCACCGTCGCTCGCGGCAAGAACAGCGAAAGCCCGAGTGCGTGCAGCTCACCCTGGCTCATGACGCCGAGCGCGGCGCCGTCCACCTCGTCCACGGTGACATCGAGCAGCACCCGCCGCGCGGATGCGGCATTGCCCTGCAATCGAATCGCGCCGAGTTCGACATTGCTCTGCTGACGCAGTGTGCGCCAGACCCAGCGCGCCGTGGTTTCCAGCGGCGCCATCCGCTCCCCGCGCAATCCGGCCGTCGCGGATTTGAGCCAATCCTCGGCGCGCTTGAGGGTGCGCAGTTCGCTGCTGTTCGCGACAACCGCGCGTGCCCGTTCCAGCCAACCGCTGATGCGTGGCACCAGGGGCGACCACACCTCGTCGAGGCGGTTCAGTTCCTTACGAGTGCCCTGCTGTAGCAGCACGAGTTCGTCGACCAGGCGCGTATGCGCACCGCGTAGTCGATCGGGCAGGTCAGGTGAGTAATCGGCACCGGTCAGCGCCGCCCAGTCCGTCCAGGCGCGCCGCACCGCGGTGGTGTCGACGGTGGGCGGATTGCGCGGATCGAAATCCAGTTCCGGGGGGATGTGGTCCGGTAGCGCGCGGGCGTCGCGGACAGCCTGTCGCAGCGCCTCCCGGGCCGTCGCGAGCGCATCGACTCGGCGGGTCAGCTCGGCGATGGAGGCTTGCGCAGCGTGCGACCACGCCGCATCCAGTTCCCCGCGCCCGCAGACCGGACACGCGCATTCCCCGCTGGCTCCGACATGGTCGCGCGCGCGCCGTAGCAATTCCAATACGCGCAGATCAGCCTCGGCGTCCGCGGTCGAATCGCGCGCGAGCACGGCGCGGCACTGTTCGAGGCGCGCCGCGATGGCTTCCACCTCGGCGCCCGAGGGCAGGACCAGCCGCACGATTGCCCGCAACCCATCCGGCCCGACCGGATTCTCTGCCGTGCCGAGAATTTCACGACCGATGGCGGTCAGATCGGGGCGGTCCGGGCGCAGCAGCGCCGCCATCCGCACCGCACGGTCGTCGGCCACCGTACCGAGCGCGGTCACCAGTTCGATCCGTTCCTGGCGCGAATCACGCCCGGCGCGTTCGAGTTCCAGTCGACGGGTGCGAATCCGCTCCTGTGCCACGGTCAATTCGTCCAGGCCGAGCAGCCGGTGCAGCGCGTCGAACAGATCGCTCGGTTTGCCGTCGACGAGTGCGCCGAGTTCGCTGTAGGACAGGAACGGGCGATACAGCTCCAGCAATCCCGCCCAGCGTGTGCCGTCGAAGTCCGTTGGCGCGGTGCCCGATCGCTGTTCGGTCCAGTGCGCCTGGCCCAGATCCGCTTGCGGTGACCACTCTTTGGCAATGGTCAGCGCGGGATCGGCGCCAGCGGTGAGTAGTTCGAGTTCGATGCGCGCCGAACCGCCGTCGTGCAGATTCCGCCAACCCTCGCGCCATGCGGCCGAGCGGCCGTCCCAGCGGCGATTAGTGCCGGTGAGCACCAGTTCTGCGGCCTCGGCGAAGCTCGACTTACCACTTCCGTTGCGGCCCACCACCAAGGTGAGACCGGGACCCGGCGGCAGTTGCACAGTCGCCTCGGGTCCGATGCCGCGGAAGCCGCGCACCCGGATCGCGCGCAGGAAGATGCCGGAGCCGTCGAACTCGGTTGTCGGATCATCGGACTCGCCGCCGAGAGCGCGGAGCACGGTATGCGCGACATCGGGGGTGACCGCGGGATCCGCCGCGAGCCGCCGCGATACCACTTCGGTCAGGCGGGGCACCGTCGCAGTATCGGTTCCGGGATCTGTACGCATGCGTAACCCCCTACACCACCGAACCGCGGCATGTCCTCCGACCCCGCATCGGGATTACTGTTGAAAGCTCAGCGAAACGCTACCCGATAGCGTCGAATTCGCCCACAGCGGCGCCGTCTCGTGGGGCCGGACGGGGAAAAGCGAATCTGCCCGCGGGGATGGTATGGCCATCGAACAGGCTGGGCCCCGCTCGATGTCCACCCCTCGCCAACCCCGGCGGGCAGCTCGACGGTGTGTCACCCGATTTGGGCGGCTCGGTCGGAGCCGAACTGGACAGAATGCCAGAATCGGACAACCAGTGCAAGATGTCTTTCCTGCCGAATTTGTCGTCCGCGCAGCGTATTCCAGAGAAATACCCGCTCACCACCTAACTTGTCGGTGGGCTGCGGTAGAAATTCGGCAACCGAGTAATGGGGGAAGACATGACGTACAGTCGATCCGGGGCCGCCGGATGAACCAGGCGGGAGCCAGCACCATGACAGCGCCGTGGACCGAAGAACAGGTCAGCGCGCTCGCACCGGACGCGAGCTCGCTCTCCGCGGCGCGCAAACTCACCGGGCGCTGGCGCGGCACCGGGCAATCGGACACCGCGCTGTGGGGCCTATGCCAGGGCAGCGGTGCCAAGCCCTATCAGACGATCGTGGATCTCGCGGGTCCGGCATACAAGTGCTCGTGTCCCAGCCGCAAGTTCCCGTGTAAGCACGCCCTGTCGCTCTTGCTCACCTGGTCGGGCGGTGCGGTCGCCGAGACGACCGAGATCGCCGACTTCGCGGCCGAATGGATCAACGCGCGCGCGGTCCGTGCGGCCAAGCCGATCACCGACCAGCCGGCCCGCATGGCCGATCCGGCGACTGCCGAGCAGCGGCGGGTGCGGGTGACGGCGGGTCTGGAGGAACTCGATATCTGGCTCGGCGATCAGGTGCGCACCGGGCTGGCCCAGACCGATCGCTCGTTTCGTGCTTTCGAGGCGATCGCGGCCCGCATGGTCGACGCGCAGGCCCCCGGTGTCGCCGCCACGTTGCGCCAGCTGCCGACCACCGTGGTGACCAGGGCCGACTGGCCCGGTGTCGTGCTCGCCGAATACGCTCGACTGCATCTGCTGATCGCCGCGCACCGCCGCCTCGAGGACTTGTCGCCGCAGCTGCGGGCCAGCGTCCGCACCCATATCGGCTATCCGACATCCGCCGAATCCGTGCGCGCCGAACCGGCGGTCCGGGATCAGTGGCAGGTACTCGGCATCCGGACCAGCGAGGAGGAGCGGCTTCACACCCGCCGAACGTGGTTGTACGGCAAGCGGACTCGACGCTGGGCTATGCTACTCGAGCACTCCTTCGGTGCGCCGAATTTCTCGGCGGAGGTGCCGCTGCCCGGCATGATGGTCGAAGCGGAACTGCACTACTACCCGGGCGGCGCGCCGCTGCGCGCGCTCTGGGGCCAACGGCACGGTCCCGCCGAACCGTTCACCACGCTGCCGATCGCGGACCGGACGATCGCCGCCGCATTGACCGAGCATGCCGAGGCGCTCGGGGGCGACCCGTGGCTGCGGTTGCGGCCGGTGCTGCTCAGCGATGTCGTACCGATATGGACCGAAAATGGCTGGTACATAGCCGAATCCGACGGCACCGCGCTACCGGTTGCGGCCGCCGAGCAGCCGTGGCGACTGCTCGGGGTATCCGGTGGGCATCCGGTGACGCTGGCCGCCGAATGGGGTGTGGCGGGATTGGTGCCGATATCGGTATTCACCGCGGGTGAGATCATCGATGTCGGTGGCGTGGAGTTCGGCACCGCGTCGAATGCGCCCGCCGCGCCGGTGTCGGAGGAGCTGACCGCGGTGGCGCTGCTCGGCACGGCCCGCAGGGCAGCCGATCCCGCGCGGCTCGAGGCTCCGGTGGCGGCCGCCGCGACCCGGTTGCGCACCGATCCGGCGCAGTCGCTGCTCGAATTCGCCGCGTTGCGTGGTGCTTTCGCGCGCGGCGGGGTATCGGTCAGCACGTCCACCAAGCCCGAACCCGCCGCGGATGACCCGCGGCGACTCCTGCCCCGCGCCTCGGCATCCCGCCTCGCCCGCATGTTGCGGGACCGATCCGCCTTCCTGCCGGAATGGTTCGCGGCCGCGGCCCCATTCGACTATCGCGCCCCCGACGCACTGTGCGCGCTACTGCTCGAGCAGGCGAAGGCGAATACCGAACTGCGCGAACCGCTCTTGCGCCTGGCCGGAACGCGCGGTAGCTGGCTGGCCGACCAGCATCCGGACTGGCGCGACCTGGCACGGCAAAAGCCCGCCGATGCGCCGACGGAGCAGAGCTGGCAGTTCGGCCAACCGCCCGAACGTCGCGAATGGCTCACCGACCTGCGGCATCGGGATGCCAAGGCCGCGCGTGAAGCACTGACCGCGTCTTGGCCGAAGGAATCCGGTCCGCTGAAGGCGGAGTTGCTGACCGTACTCGCCGATGGGATTTCGGCCGAGGACGAACCGTTACTCGAGGCCGCGTTGGACGATCGGCGTTCGGATGTCCGGCGCGTCGCGGCCGGCTTGCTACCGCTGCTGCCCGGTTCGGCATTCACACAGCGCATGACCCGGCGCGCGAGCGCATGGGTCACGGTGGAACATCTGCTGGTGCATCCGAATCTGGTCGTCCGCGTGCCGGAAGAACTCGATGATGCCGACCGCAGGGACGGCATTACCGACCGCACTGTGGAGTTCACCTACCGCTGGGACGGCGCACCGGATCTGCGCGCGGGTCGACTGCGGCAACTCGTCGCGGCGACACCGTTGCCGCATTGGGAGTCCGTACTCGGCGCACCGGATAAGGCCACCCGGGCCGAGATCAGTGATCGGTTCCGGCAGCCGCTGTTCGACGGTTGGGTGGATGCCGCACTGGCACAGCATGATCCGGCTTGGGCGCGCGCGCTGTTCGATGCCGGGGTGCCGACCGATCTGGCGATGCTGCGGCGGCGCGAATTGTTCGCGCTGCTGCCGTTGTCCGATCGCACCTGGCATCTACGGCAACTGGACGGCGCATGGCTCTCGGAGCTCGAAGCGCTGCTGCCCGCCATGGGCCATCCGTGGCCGGAACCCCTTGCCCAACACCTGATTCTGTTGTTGTTCGAACGCGCACGGGCCGCGGCCAGACGGCCCGAGGCGCACGGCACCGGCCCGAGCGCGCATCGGTCGCTGCTGTCCGCGGCGGCCGTGCATCTGCCCGTTACCGCGGCGCGGACGGCGACCTCGGTGGCCCGTCGCTGCGCCGATCCCCATTGGGAGCGAGCCTTCGATCAGCTCGCCCATGACCTCAACCACCGCTCGATGATGCTCGAGGAGTTGCAGTGACCACTACCGATTCGATGCCGGAGCTGTTGCGTCCGCATGCCGAACAGGCCTATGCCGAGGAACTGCGGGCACTCGCCGCGACCGACGATCGGCCGCGGCCGCCGTCCTGGCAGCTGTCGCCGTGGGCCGTGGTCACCTATCTGCTCGGTGGCACACTCGACGACGGCACGGTGATCAGCCCGAAATACGTCGGACCGCGCCGCCTCATGGAGATCGCGGTCGCGACGCTGGCGACCGACCGAGCGCTGCTGCTGCTCGGCGTGCCCGGCACCGCGAAAACCTGGGTATCGGAACACCTTTCGGCCGCGATCAGTGGTGCTTCGACCCTGCTCGTACAGGGCACGTCGGGCACTGCTGAAGAGGCGATCCGCTACGGCTGGAACTATGCGCGGCTGCTCGCGGAGGGGCCGAGCGAAGGTGCGCTGGTGCCGTCGCCGGTCATGACCGCGATGCGGCGCGGCGCCGTCGCCCGGATCGAAGAACTGACGCGCATTCCGTCCGATGTGCAGGATGCGTTGATCACCGTGTTGTCCGAAAAGACGCTGCCCGTACCGGAACTCGGCATGGAGGTGCAGGCCACCAAGGGCTTCAATGTCATTGCCACCGCCAATGACCGCGACCGTGGCGTCAACGATCTGTCCTCCGCATTGCGCCGCCGTTTCAATACCGTCGTGCTGCCGCTGCCCGCCAGCGAGGACGAGGAGGTGGCCATCGTGACCCGCCGCGTCGAACAGCTCGGCTCCGCACTCGAACTGCCGATGGTTCCGACCGCGGCCGAGGAGGTGCGCCGGGTGGTTCGGGTCTTCCGCGAATTGCGCTCCGGTATGACCGCCGACGGCCGCACCAAACTGAAGACCCCCTCCGGCACACTCTCCACCGCCGAGGCCATCTCGGTGATCACCAATGGCATTGCCCTGTCGGCGCATTTCGGTGACGGCACCTTGCGCGCATCCGATATCGCGGGCGCGGTACTCGGCTCGGTCATCAAGGATCCGGTGGCCGATGCGGTCATCTGGACCGAATATCTGGAAGCCGTGGTACGCGAACGACCCGAATGGTCCGACTTCTACCGCGCCTGCCGCGAGGTCACCGGATGAGGGCGCGCCGTCGACCGATCCGACCACACCGCATATTCAGCCGAGGGGTGACACGGTGAGCAAGTCGAATACACCCGCACCTGACGATCAGCTGGAGGTCCAGCCGAGCGCCGCCCCGACTGGTCCGGTGACGCGGGTATTCGGCATCCGCCATCATGGCCCGGGTTCGGCCCGATCCCTGCGCACCGCGCTGGAGCAGTTTCGACCCGACGCCATTCTGATCGAGGGCCCGGCCGATGCCGATCCCTTGGTCGGATATGTTGCGGCCGAAGGAATGTCGCCGCCGATCGCGCTGCTGGCCTATGTGCCGGATCGGCCTGCCAAGGCCGCGTTCTGGCCGTACGCGGTGTTCTCGCCGGAATGGCAGGCGCTGCGATATGCGGCGGAACACGCGGTTCCGGTACGGTTCTGCGATCTGCCCGCAACCAACGTGTTGGCCGCCGAGGACGAACCGGGAGACCGCATCGACCCGCTCGGCGAACTTGCCGTCACCGCCGGCTACGACGATGCCGAGCGCTGGTGGGACGCGGTGGTCGAATCCGTCGCCGACGCCGACGCATTCGAAGCGATCACCGAGGCGATGGGCGCGCTGCGCGAAGCCGCGGAACGCGGCATGTTCACACCCGGAACTGTGACGGCCACAACCGAACACCCCTCGCCCGGGTACACGCCAGTGCACGGCAACCCGCCGAGTGATCGCCCACCCGCAGGCGACGCCGACGTCGAGACACACGGGCCCGATGGCGATCCCCGCCCTGTCGCACATGATGAGTCCGCCCACGCCAATTCGCCGACCGGCGACGTTGTCGAGGTCGACCCCGGCGACGCAGGCGAACCGTCGACATGCGACCGACCCCACCCGGAACGCCTGACATCCGACGCCGCGGCAGGCCGGGCCGCACCCGGGTCGGCCAGCGAGAGCTCGCCGACCGGCGAGACCGTCGACGAAGCGGTCGGGCTCGAAGTCGCCGAGCGCGAACGTGTCGGTATCGACGCGCACACCTTGCGACGTGAGGCGTACATGCGACAGACGATGCGCAAGGCGTTGAAGGAGGGGGCGCAGCGGCTCGCGGTGGTGTGTGGGGCGTGGCATGCACCGGCGCTGGCGGAGAAGTTGGGCCCGGCGACGTCGGATACCAAGTTGCTCAAGGGACTTCCGAAGGTGAAGGCGACGGTGACCTGGGTACCGTGGACGCATTCCCGGCTGGCGACGACCTCCGGATACGGTGCCGGAATCACCTCGCCGGGCTGGTATCACCACCTGTTCACCGAGACCGAACAGCCGATCGCGCGCTGGCTGACCAAGGTGGCAGCGGTGTTGCGTGCGCACGATCTGCCGATCTCCAGTGCGCACATCATCGAATCCGTCCGGCTCGCCGATACGCTCGCGGCGCTGCGGGCTCGGCCGCTGGCCGGGCTATCGGAGGTCACCGAGGCGGTACGGTCGGTGATGTGCGCGGGTGATGAGACCATGCTGCGGCTCGTCGCGTCCGAACTGGTGATCGGTGAGGCGCTCGGCGCGGTACCCGATGGCACGCCGACCGTCCCGCTGGATGCCGATCTGCGGGCCCGGATCCGCACGCTGCGGCTGAAGCAGGAAGCCCTGTCCCGCGATCTCGATCTCGACCTGCGCAAGGAGCGCGAGGTCGAGCGCTCCCGATTGCTGCACCGGCTGCGCGTACTCGGAATCGACTGGGGCACACCGACAACCGGCGAGGTGCGCAGCACCGGCACCTTCCGCGAATCCTGGACCCTGCGGTGGCGACCCGAATTCGCGGTCTCGATCATCGAGGCCTCCCGCTGGGGCACCACCATCCGCACCGCGGCGGAGGCCAAAATCCTCGACACCGCGGGCCGCGAAGGCAGCACGGTCGGCGATCTCACCGCCGCACTCGAGGTCGCGCTGCTCGCCGACCTCGGTGACGCCACCAACGGTCTGATCACCCGCCTGGAGTCGGCCGCGGCACTCGACCACGACATAACCCACCTGCTCGCCGCCCTCCCCGGCCTGACCCGCACGCTGCGCTACGGCGACGTGCGCGGCACCGATACCGAGGCACTCGTCCACGTCGCCGATGGCCTGCTGGTACGGATCTGCGCCGGCCTGCCCGGTGCGGTCACCGGCCTCGATACCGCTGCCGCCGAACAACTCCGCACCCAACTCGATGCCGCGCACACCGCCATCCACACCCGCGACAACGACTGGGCCACCGGTGCATGGCTCGCCGCCCTGCACCGCCTCGCCGGTCGCGACGATGTGCACGGCGCCCTCGTCGGTCGCGCCGTTCGATTACTCGCCGATGCGGGGCGCATCGACGAATCCGATTCCGCACGCAGGCTTTCCGCGGCCCTCTCGATCGGCAATACCGCCGCCGCCAAGGCCGCCTGGATCGACGGCTTCCTCGGTGGTCGTGGCCTGCTGCTGGTCCACGACCGAGAATTGTTGCGGCTCATCGACGATTGGCTCCGCGGTCTGGGCGACGATATGTTCGTCGAAATCCTGCCGTTGCTCCGCCGCACCTTCGGCGCCTTCGAATCCGGGGAGCGGCGCGCCATCGGTCAGGCGGTCCGCGACGGTGGCTCCGGCGCATCACGTGCCGATGAGAACACGACCTTCGATGTGGCACGAGGGCTCCTCGCCATGCGCACCGTCGCGGATATTCTGGGGGTGCCGGTATGAGCCCGACGCGCTCCGCTCGGCCTACCGCAACGCGAGATCAGCTCGTCCGCACGCGGCCCAAGGCAATCCCGAATCACGATGCGGCGGCCCACATCGCCACTGAACTTCCCGGAGTGACCGGATGAACGCAATCGATGAAACCCACGCCAGGCGTTGGCGTTTGGTGCTCGGTACCGCCGCCGAACAATCCCTCGGCGGTTTGGGTTCCGCGGATGATGAGGCCATGGACCGAGCCTTGGGTGCGGTCTACAACCCCGACGACCAGACCTCCGGCAAACGCTCCGCGGGCCTCGGCGGCTCCGCACCGAAGGTGGCCCGCTGGCTGGGCGATATCCGCACCTACTTCCCGTCCACCGTGGTCGAGGTCATGCAGCGCGATGCCGTCGATCGCCTCAATCTCACTCAACTCCTGCTGGAGCCGGAACTCCTCGAAACAGTGCAACCGGACGTGCATCTGGTCGGCACCCTGTTGAGCCTCAATCGGGTCATGCCCGAAACCACCAAGGCGACAGCGCGAATGGTGGTCGAGAAGGTGGTGCGCGAAATCGAACAGCGCATTGCCGCGCACACCGTCGCCGCGGTCTCCGGCGCGCTGAATCGCGCCGCTCGCGTCACACGACCGAGGCTGCGCGATATCGACTGGGACCGCACCATCCGCAAGAATCTCGCCAACTACCTCCCCGAACATCGGACCGTCGTACCCGAACGCCTGGTCGGCTACGGTCGCAAGGCGCAGGCGGTGCGCCGCGATGTCGTCCTGGCCATCGATCAATCCGGTTCGATGGCCTCCAGCGTGGTCTATGCCTCGGTCTTCGGCGCGGTCCTGGCGTCCATGCGCTCGCTGAAAACGTCTCTGGTCGTTTTCGATACCGAGGTGGTCGACCTGACCGAACAACTTGCCGATCCGGTCGAGGTCCTGTTCGGCACCCAACTCGGCGGCGGTACGGATATCAACCGTGCCATCGCCTACTCCCAATCGCTCATCACCCGCCCCGCCGACACCCTGTTCGTCCTTATCTCCGATCTCTATGAGGGTGGTATCCGCGAAGAGATGCTGCGCCGGGTGAATGCCATGCGAGAATCCGGCGTCCAGGTGGTCGTCCTGCTCGCCCTCTCCGACGACGGTGCGCCCGCGTTCGACCACGACAATGCCGCCGCGCTCGCCGCCCTCGGCATACCGGCCTTCGCTTGCACCCCCGACAAGTTCCCGGACCTGCTGGCCCTGGCCCTGGACCGCGGCGACGTCCAAGCCTGGGCCAACCGGCATGCCGGAACAGCTGACCGCTGAGATGGGCGATGCCGCGATCGGCGCGGCTTATGGGTATCCGCTCGAGTCATCGGACGGCTGGTGGGACAAGGTAGAGACGTTGCAGCCCGAGTCACGGCGGAGTCGGGCGGCCGAACCTTCCTGGCTAGCGAGCGACGCCGACGCTTTGACATAGCTGGCGAACATCGTCGCGCATTCCCGACGGCGGACGCTTCAGCAGTTCATGCAGCATCTCTCGGGCGTACCCGTTGTAGCGAGTCGTTTCTGGGGCTGTCCGAAACGACTTGGCCAGCAACGTATAAGCGGCGATGGGCTCGTCGCGCTGGTAATGCGCGCGGGCGACTTCGATGAAGTGGCGGCTCCGGCGTGGCAGTGACGCGATCCGGTCGGCGTCGAAACCTTCGGCCGCACGCAGCGCTTCACCGGGTCGGCGCAGCTCGACACCTAGCGTCGTTGCGTGCGCCGCCATCACCGGCATCGAGAACGACGTCTGCACGTGCCGATATCCTGGGCCGAGTTGACGCGCGACCTTATCGGCGCGTTCCCAGTGCGCCCACGCCTCTCCGTGGCGCCCCCGCCGCGCGTGCACATAAGCGATCTCAGCCGCCAATGCCCCGACGATCCCCCGCCAGTCATCCGAGGTCTCGTCCCTCTCGACATAGGACTCGAGGCGATCGATTGCGTTGCCCGCCAACGCTATCGCCTCTTCCCAGCGTCCGGAGTCTCGCAGTGCCTGCACCATTGCCCATGCGCTGCAGGCGATGACGTACGGATCGTCCGCCTCGTATCCCTCGCTCAGTGCCCGGTCCGCAACGAGCCAAACCAGCTCGGGCGCAGGCTGATATGCGACATAGAAGTCGGCGAGCTGGTAGACGCCAGCCAAGACACGGCGGGCCGCACGGCGGTCGTCACCCTTTGTGCGAGCAGCGCTCTGCGCATCCCTGATCAAGCCCGGCAACAGCGCACCGAGCTGTGTCCGGTGATCCGGGCTTGCGTGACGCACCTGCCACGCCTGCCGCAAACGCTCGGCCAGATACTCCGCGCTGGCGGCGCGGTCAGGCGTCTTCAGCCGGAAATCGGTTAGCGCCGACTGCACATCGGTCAGTGCCACATGCCGTTCACCAGCAAACACGGAAACGGGAACAGCATGCCCGTTGCCAGTCAACTCGGCCAAGTCATCGAGCTCGAGCGCGCGCGCTATCCGCAACAACATCGGCAGCCGAGGCGTCTGGATGCGGCCGTTCTCGACGGCCTTCAGCCACTCGGCCGACTTGCCGACCAGACCCGCCAAAACCGGTCGTGACATACCGGCGCGCTCGCGCTGCCGTTTTATACGCACGCTTACGGGCGCACTTTCGTCGGAGTTGTACATCAAAGACCGAACCCCTCTCCCGCAGCTTGGTTCGATGGTTCAAGCGTAGCCGGAGGGTACGGGGTACGAAACGTACCTGGCCTCCTCAAATCGGCGGCTTACGGTCATTTTCGCACCCAGCGCCAGGGTGAGCCGCACTCGCACAAGGCCCTCGGCGCCGGGTGCATTCCAAACGGAACAACATACCTGGGGGTTATCGCTCAATGCCTGCTGAACTCGTCACAGCCATGGTTGTCGCCGCCGCAGTGATGTTCTTCCTGTGGCTCATCTTCTACGGCCTGCCCTACCTGCTCGGCTCCGATGCCGTTCCGGACGACGCGATCCCGGCAACCGACATCCTCGACCGCGTCACCCGCGAAACCTCGCGTATTCACCCCGCGCCACGCGGCGGGTACACCGTCGAAGAAGCTGGCTGCGTCCTGCAAGAACACCTCGAGTGCAGCCGAGAGATCTGCGACGCCAAGAACACCGCGTACTGGATCCGCGTCGACGCGGGCAAGCTCCAGCCCACGCGGGAAGCCGTCCGATGAGTGGCTTGATCGAATTCAGCGATGGCACATGGGGTTTCCTCGGTGATGATGGATGGGTCGAAGAATTCGACGCCGTCGACATTCCCGACCCCGAACTGGAAACCACTCCCGTGTCAGGAGCGGCGTTAATCGACACCGACGCCACCTGCGTCATCGATACCGAACTGCCGCAACGGATCCCGTTTGTTGGGCCGCCAGCTCCGCTGGATCTGCCGGTCGAGCTGATCGAACGCATCGCAGACGCTGTCCACAAGTGGGCCGATCAGTGAGAATCCCCGCCAACCGCATGCCCACAGCCACCGCCTACCGACCGGACCCACGCGACGCCGGAATCCGCCGCTACTTCGGCCTCCCCCAATTCGCGCTCATGACCGGAATATCGGCCGCGAAATTATCCGCCTGGCGGCACAGCATCCATATCTGGGTGCTCTCACCCGACATTCAGGTCGGCGACCATCCGGGATGGTCGATGGCCTGCATAGACGCGTGGAGCCCCGGCGGCGACCCGTTCCTCCGGCCACCGGTCGTGCGATTCGCCGACACCGCCACGATCAAAGCCCGTTACCACGGGATGCCCACCTCCACACTGTGGGCGTGCATCGGTGACGGCACCATCCCCCGGCCTGTCGTTTGGGTCGACAACCGACCGGGCTGGCTGTTGTGACGCGTGCCACCTCTTGGGTGATGCCGTCGGGGGTGCGGGCGCGCAGTACGCTTGGCGAGAAGGGTCGATTTCGGTTCCAGATAGCTGGTTTCGATCTCCCACCGCTGGTGGTATAGAGCAACCAGTTCACTTGCTGGATAATGCTTTTCGTTGGTGTAGTGATCAGCCGGAGCGGCCGGTGCGGTGAGCGCCACCGGCGCAGGTGAGGACGATCTCGGCGTTGATCATGCGGACGGTCACCGCTGGCGGCCTGACCGCGATAACAGCGCACCGTCTCCCGCGACAATCCCCGTTCTTCGGCCAGCCAACCCGGATAGGAGCACCGCCGCCGGTGACCACCTCCACGCCCATGAGCTTTCTCCCGTCTCGAGTGGTCCTCGTTCAACCACTCAGACGCGAAACCGTCCAGATCACAAGCCTGAGTTGCACAGGTGAAGTGGATTTCGTCTGATCGGCGCATCATCACTGCTGGTCACAGCGGTTCGGGTGGCCGATGTGGGTCACTGACAGGCCGGTCGGATCGCCGTGGCGTTCATCCGCAAGGTCAAGACCGCGTCCGGGGCAACAGCGGTGCAGATCGCGGAGAAACACGGCCGCCGAAACAAGATCATCGAACACGTCGGCTCGGCGCATACCGATGCCGAACTGGCGGCGTTGATCGACATCGCGCAAGCGAAACTCCGTGCCGGACATCAGATGCTGAACCTGGGTATCGACTCCACCGCGCCCGGGGTAGCGCCGATCACCGGAAAACGTGCTCGATGGTTGATCGAAGCGATCACCACCGGCTGGCGCGACCTCGGTTTCGACGCCCATCGATGACGAGGCATTCTTCCAGCTGGTCCCAGCGCGGCTGGTGGAACCGACCTCGATGACCGATTCCACTCGCGTTATCGCCGACCTCGGCATGACACCAGCACACCGAAACACCTATGTCAACGCGCTAAACCGTTGTGCCACACGCGATTACCGCGACCAGATCGCCACCGCCTGTTTCGCTCACGCCGGGCGAAGCGGCGGACTCTCGCTCATCATCTACGACGTCACCACCCTCTATTTCGAGTGACTATGCCGACCATTCCGCCCGGTCGCCACGCCGACCGTTCAGCCCCAACACGACCCGTCACCACAGGTCACAGACCTGCGGGCGGCGAAAACGGCCCAGGGTCAAGCAACTCAGGTTCGGGGAGAACACCGCGCATTACCGGCGGCCCGTTCACGCTGCACCAGCCGCTGCACTCCCGGCTGGCCCATGCGGCCGCCTCCATGCCGATGCTGATGACGTTGTACGGGCACACCTCGGTGAGTAGTGAGCTCGGATCGACGGTTCCGAGATGGAAAGGCGCACTTGGCCTTCTGCCTAATCTCTCCGACCAGCTCAGGAGGGACCGTTCGGCTCAGCAGTCGCACACGTCAGGGGCGTCGGAAGACGCCCTGCCCATGACAACCACGTGCCGGCCGATGGTAGCCCTGGAGAAGTTGACCAGGTAGGCGGTCCTCCTCCTCGAGAGTTCACTCATGCGTGCGACTTTCGTGTCGCACCGCCTCCTGACAGCTACCCGAACCGGACTTCCACCGGCAAGCGACGACGAGCTTACGACCACAGACGAATTACTTGGTCACCTCCGATCTGGTCGTTAAAAAAGACGTCAGATGCGCCAAAGCCCTCTTGCACGCCCTGCCGTATTCGAGCCAATTACATCCAGAGCGATCACCGGATATATCAACCGCCACATCCGGCACACCTCGCTCACGTCTTACCGCAATCTGCCGCTCAAACCACGCAAATGGGATAGCCGACGACTAATAGGAGGAGCGCCGGGATGCAAACAACCAAACCGACCAAAAAACCGACGGCGGCGCCTGGTAGGCCGCCTACGCCGATACCCAAGATGCCCCCTAGTATTGTCAGCGCGGCTGGTTCGACCGCGTCAGGAGCTGCCGGTTCAGAAGCGGGTGCCGATACAGGTACTGGTTCTGGTGCCTGGGCCGGTTCGGCGGAGGCCACACTCGCACCCAGCACGATCGCCAGAGCCATCACCAAAACTGATGCCAAGGCCCGTAATGTCTTACTCATGTTGATCCCTCCATAGACTGATGTCGAAGGCGCACCACGGTCCCCTACGACCTCGGACAGCCCCGACATTCTGTCTGTTCCCACCACCCTCGACGGTATAATCATCTCGCCGAATGCCTCTGATAGCAAGGATGTCACTCCGATAACCGGACCCCGGCAACCGCGTGTGTGCCACATACACTGACACGTTGTCATCTTGCGAGAGCACACGGCATTTCGAGCGTTAATTAGCCTTTCCTGATAAATAATCCGACGGTGATAATGGAAGAATTTCACGAGGTGGATAATCGAGGTGATTTTCCTAATCGTTAGTAGAGGTCTCGAACTGGCCGCAGACGGAGGCGGCCGGATGCACCCGAGGATACGGCGGCCTCGGCTGGATCGGCCCGAACGCCCTGGCCATCGGGGGATCCGCCGCACTCGCCGCCGAAAAGGTCGTTGGCACAAAGCAGCACGTCTTCGGCAACGGAATCCTGTTCGCGGTCAACCACTCCGGCGACAGCGATTCCGGCGTGCGAACTGCCGAAGCATTCTCGGCGCTCGCTCAGCCGCCGCGCCATCCCGCACGGGTGGCGCACCGCACTCGACGCTGGACCGATCATCGAGCGTTTGGCCGCGGACTTCCGCATCGAATTCGGCACCACTGTGCCGAGCGACGCCTCCAGAGCACCGACGCGTAGTGGCAAGCCCCGCTATTTCCGAGGTAGACCTACAAGTCCGCGATCGCGGCCAGTGGTGGGGTACGGGCGGCGCGAATGCCCGGCCACAGCGCGGCGAGCACACCGACCACGGCTGAGCCGATGAGCACCAGCACCAGTTGGTTCCACGGGATGGCGATCTGGTCGATGCCCAGGTCACGCAGGGTCCGTAGGAAGCCGACACCGAGACCGAGGCCGAGCAGCATCCCGACGATCGCACCGAATACCGCTATCAGCATGGATTCCAGGTAGATCGTCCGGCGCACTTGCGCCCGCTGCATGCCGACAGCGCGCAACATGCCGATCTCCCGACGCCGCTCCACCACCGACAGCGCCAAGGTATTGACGATGCCGAGAATGGCGATCACCACAGCCAACGCGAGCAGTCCGTACAGGATGGCGAGCAGCGTATTGATCTGCTTGCCCTGCGCGCCCTTGAATTCCTCCCGGTCTTGCACCTGTACCACGACGAACTGCTCTGTCGCGTTCTCCAGATCGGTACGCATCTGGGTCAGATCGGCACCCGGCTTCGCCTTGACGAACATGAACAGGTTGGTCCGGAAGTTGACCGGCATCACCTCTTCGTACATGGCCGGTGACACCACCAGCGCGCCGAGCAGCGGCGTCTTCTTGTAGATGCCGACGATCTCGACAGGAATCTTCTTGAACCCCAGACTCGTCACGCTGACCTGATCGCCGACCTTCCAGCCGCGCTTATCGGCCTCGTCCTTCGACACGATGACATCGTGAGCACCCAGCGTGCTGGTGCCCTTGATCATGTCGTAGTCGATGACGCTGTCGGGCGAACCGTCGAATTCGGTACCGCCGACCTGTTCGTCGCCGATCTTGAGCGCGACACCGCGCAAGCCGACCACATCCGCCACCGCGGGCACCGATTTACGCACAGCATCACCCGCGCCGAGCGGCACACCGATCATCTGTGGTCCGGCCAGCACATAGTCGGCCTTCACCCCCTTGTCGACGAGCACGCTCACGCTCGCCTTCGCCGATGCGCCGAGCATCCCGATCGCAGTCACCAGCATCAGACCGAGGGTGAGCGCGAAGGCCGTTGCGGCAGTGCGCCGAGGGTTACGCGCGGCGTTATTGCGCGACATTCGGCCGATCGGTCCGAAGGGCCGCAGCAGCACCCCGAGGCCGCCCACCACCGGGCGCGACAGCGCGGGTGCGGCGAGCAGTACCGCGAAGATCAGGCCGAGCGCGCCGATCCCGACCGTCAAAGCGGCATGTCCGCCGGTCTTCTGCGCACCGAGAACCACGAGCACCACACCCGTGACCGCCAGCGCGATGCCGACCCCGGTCCGCAGCCGCAGCGACTCACCGGTCGAGGCGAACTCCTCGCGCATCGCCTCCACGGGCGGGATCTTGGCGGCGCGACGGGCCGGCGCATAGGCGCTGACCACCGTAACCAGCAGTCCGACGAGCAGTCCGACGAGCACCGTGCGCGGCAGCACTGTCAATGATCCGGTCGGCAGGCCGAGATCGAACGCGTTGAGCAGTGCCGAAAGCCCGAAGGCCAGACCGATGCCGCCCAGTAAGCCGATTGCGCTGCCGACCAAGCCGATGACCGTTGCCTCGGCCACCACGGATCGGCCGACCTGTTGTCGACTCGCGCCGACCGCGCGCAATAGTGCCAGCTCACGCAACCGCTGGGCCACGATCATCGAGAAGGTGTTGTAGATGATGAAGGTGCCCACGATCAGAGCGATCGCACCGAAGGCGAGCAGGAAGTAATTGATGAAGTTGAGCGCGTTGGAGACTTGCTTCTTCAGATCGGCGCGCACCTGATCGCCGTTCTGCACCTTGTAATCCACCAGGACGTTCGCGATCCTGTCGCGCAGTTCGTCGCCCGATGTCCCGGCGGCGGCCGCGATATCGACATAGGCGACATGCGAGCCGTCGGTGAACAGCTGGCGCGCCTGCGCGTCGTCGAACAGCACACCGATGAGGCCGCCGGTGTCCGAAGGGACTTCGTAGATCCCGGTGAGGGTGACGTCGATCGGACTACCGTGCGAGGGAATCAGCACCTTGGTTTTGTCACCCACATGCAGTCCCGCGCGTTCGGCGCCGCCGGTATTGAGCGCGATTTCCCCCTCGTGCGCGGGCGGGACGCCCTGAACGAACTTATCCGGTTCGGCGACCGCCCGTTCCGGCGGAAGGTAGGACTGGCCGAAAGTCGGTGCGCCACCGGTCTGTACGGCCTTCTTACCATCCGGGTGCAGCAGCACCAGCGGTCCGTTGACGCTCGGCGCGACCGCTCGCACCCCGTCCATATTCGAGATCTGGTCGACGACACTGAGCGGAATGCCCTGTGCCTGCTGCTTTTGCGGGCTCACTCGCACATCGACACCCTTGGCCTGGTTGGCGAAGATCCCGTCGAAGGTCCGCTGGAGCGTATCGGTGAAGACGAATGAGCCCGCGATGAACGCGGTTCCGAGTACCACCGACAGCAGCGTCAATGCCAGGCGCACCTTATGCGCGGCGAGATTGCGCAAGACCACCTTGCGCATCGGTTTTCCACTCATTACGCCTGCTCCAGCGACTTCATCTTGTCGAGCACCGATTCGGCGGTCGGATCGCGCAACTCGTCGACAATGCGACCGTCCGCGAGGAACACCACCCGGTCGGCATATCCCGCCGCATGCGGCTCATGGGTGACGATGACGACCGTCTGCCCGAATTCATCCACCGCCGCGCGCAGGATCGAGAGCACCTCCTCCGAGGCGCGTGAATCCAGATTGCCGGTCGGTTCGTCACCGAAGATGATTTCCGGCTTACCGGCCAGCGCCCGCGCGCACGCCACCCGCTGCTGCTGTCCGCCGGACAGTTCGCTCGGCCGGTGCGTGAGCCGATCGGTGAGCCCGAGCCGCTTGATGACGGTATCCAGCCAGTCCTGGTCGGGCTTGCGGCCCGCGATATCCAGCGGCAGCGTGATGTTCTCCTGCGCGGTCAGCGTCGGTACCAGGTTGAATGCCTGAAAGACGAAGCCGATGCGATCGCGCCGCAGCCGGGTCATCTGCTTATCGGAGAGCCCCGCGAGATCGGTCTCGCCGATCCGCACGGTGCCAATGCTGGCACTGTCCAGGCCGGCCAGGCAGTGCATCAGGGTCGATTTGCCCGATCCGGAGGGCCCCATGATCGCGGTGAACTCCCCCTTCTCGAATTCGGCCGACACCCCATCCAGTGCCCTGACCTGTGTATCTCCGTGGCCGTAGACCTTCACCAGGTCGATGGCGCGAGCCGCCACGGTTGTGGTGGCAGCCGATTTCTCGAGGTCGGCACCTAGGGCGTGCGAAGTCATGGGATCCAGTCTGTCGGGATTCACGGGCCCGCGCCATCAGGGACCTCCCCCAAGTCTCGAGGTCTCAATAAACCCTTAGAACTACTCCGAACGGCCCAGACCGAAGACCGTCGGATCCCGCGCGAGTCCCGGAAATAGCGCGCCCCGTCCGGCACCGAGCGCCGTTCGGTGAGATCGAGCACACCGCCCACGCCGATGATCTGCGCCGAGACCGTCCGCCTCGCGGATCTCCTGGACGGTCTGGCGGAGCCTTGCCATGCCAGACGAAATCGCCAGTGACAGTGACTTCGTCGCCCACGGACATGCCCGTTGCCATCGATGTCCTCGGGCGCCCGGTAATCGGAAGCGCGAATCCGATGGGCTCACGGTAGCGGCCTCACGCCTTGATGAAATCGAGGATGTCGGCATTGAGCTGCGCGGCGTGCGAGATCATGACGCCGTGTCCGGTGGCCGGGTATTCCTGGTAGGTATTGACCGGAATCAGGTCCTTGATCATTCTCCCGCAGAGGTCGATGGGGGCCGAGGCGTCGGCGTCGCCGTGGATGACCAGCGTGGGCACGGTGAGTGCGCGCAACTCGTCACGGAAGTCGGCGTGGTAGATCGTGTTCATGATCTCATCCGCTGCCAGAAGTGAACAGTCCATGCACTTCTGGACCATCCACGCGATCCGCGCCGAGGACACCTGGTTGCCCAGATGCGTCGCGAAGAAGGCCTGGGCGTTCTGCTCCATCCAGAGCGGCCGGTCGGCAGCGCGGACCGCGCCCACCGCATCGAAGACGGCCTTGGGCACGCCGTTCGGATTGTCCTCGGCCTGCGCGAGGTACGGCATGGTCACCGAGACCAGCGCGACCCGGCTGATCCGATCGCTGCCGTACCGGCTCAGGTACCGGACGATCTCACCGCCCGCCATCGAATGCGCGACCACGGTGACCCCGCGCAGCTCGAGGTGCTCCAGGAATGCGGCCAGATCCGCGGCCAGCGTGTCGTAGTCGTACCCGTGCCCGACCCAGTCCGACTTGCCGTGCCCACGCCGGTCGTAGGACAGGCACCGCAACCCCTGCTTGCACAGCGGCAGCATCTGCAGCTCCCACGAACTGCTGCTCAGCCAGCCACCGGCCAGGAACAGCACCGCCTGCCCGGAACCCCAGTCCTGGTAGTGCAGCGTGGTGCCGTCGTGCGATTCGAAGTAGGGCATCGGATTCTCCAATCATCATGTGCCCCACCATCATTGCGGGCCCTGATAATGGAGTCGATTACCTCGTTGGTAAAAGACCTACTTCAGGATGAGCAGCGCCGATTTCTCGATGCGGTCGGCGATTTCGGAATAGGCGGCATAGCCCATACCCGCGCGAACCAGCGCGCCCGCGTAGACGAGTTCCAGGGACTCGACGACGTCCTGGTCGGCGTCGGGGCCGAGGGCGTGTACCAGTCGCTTGCTGATCTCCATCCCGATCCGTGCACGCAGGTGGGTCACATCGGGATCGCGGCCGAGCAGGGCGCTGGTCACCGCACCGGAGAGTTCCTGTTCGTCGGCGACCAGCATGGCGATATTGCGGAGTTCGGCGATGACCCGGACGGTGGGATCCGGGTCATCGCTGACCGGAGCCGAACTGGCGCACAGGCGACGCCAGAAGATCTCGGCGACGAGGTGTTCCTTGGACGAGAAGTAGGTATAGGCCGTGGCGGTGCCGACACCGGCCGCCGCGGCGACCATGCGGATGGTCATCCCCGCGAAGCCTTCGCGCGCAAGCACTTCCACTGCCGCCCTGGTCAACTTGTCGACCGTATCGGCCTGCTTCTCGGTGAGGCGTCGCCGGGTCGCCTCGAGGATGATGGACTCGCCTTCGGACATGTGTCTGGATCCTACTTCGCGGCGGCGCGACCGGCGCGTCGGCCATAGAAGCTGCCGTCACCGAGGGACGCACCGCTGACATAGCCACCGGCACAGAGTCCGGAGGTACAGCGACCAGCGGCGAACAGGCCGGGAATCGGTTCGCCCGAAACGTGCAGCACTCGCGAGTCCAGATCGGTGCGCAACCCGCCGAGGGTGAATCCGGCGGTGAATCCACGCATATCGAAGGCCGCGAGCGGGGTGCCGATCGGCTTGACCCACTCGGGATTCTTGCCGAGCAATGGATCCTCGCCATCGGCGGCGTGCAGGTTGTAGCAGTCGATGGTGCCCTGCAACGCACGCTCCGGCAGCCCCATGTCGGACTCCAGTTCCGCGACTGTCTCGGCCGCCCAGGTCGGCGGCTGCCGGAAGAAGGGCGTGGATGTCACCGTGGCCAGCGCCGCCTCGAGCGACTCCTCATCAATGACCAGGAATGCCTGATTCTCCTGCTGGATCAGCGTCGCCTGCCCGATCCGCCCCGGATAGGTGTCCTCCGGGATATAGCGCTGACCGCGCCCGTTGACCAGAACGCCGCGCGCCAACAGTTGCGGGTCACCGAAGAACGCCACCTCGGTGGCATCCATATGCGCCAGTTCCGCACCGAGCGCCTGCGCGACCTTGATGCCGATGCCGTCGTGCTCCTCGATGGCGGCGGCGGGACGCCCGATCAGCCGCGGCGCATAGCCCTCGATCATCTGCTGGTGGTAGGCGAAACTGCCGGTGGCGAGCACGACCGCACGCTCGGCGCGGATCGCGACCTCCTTGCCGAAGCGCGTTGCTATAGCGCCGACCACCCGATCGGTCTCATCGACCACCAGCCGCCGGAGCCTGATGTCGTATTCGACACGGACACCCAGACTTTCGGCGGTATCGGCGAGCGGCTTCATCAGCATGTAACCGCCGCTCCTGGCACCGATCTTCTTATCCGCCAGTTGCGGAACATGGCCGCGCGGAGCGGGTTTCGCGATCGCATTGAACGGTGCGGCATTCTCCCCGCCGGAGTACATCAGCCCTTCGTCGTGCGGCGGTTCCCAGCCGGGCTCACCCCAGAACTCCTCCTTGAACGGCACACCGCAGGAAACCAGCCAGTTGTAGTGTTCGACGCTGTTCTGGCAGTAGTCGGTGATCTTGGCCCGGTCCTGTCCCGGCCCCAGCGCGGCTTGCAGGAAGGTGTCCATATTCTCCGGCGTGTCCTCGAAGCCGAGCGCCTGCTGCAAGGGGGTGCCACCACCCAGATAGATGAATCCGCCCGCCATGGCCGCGGCACCGCCCCAACTGCCGGTGCGTTCCAGGGTCAGCACGTCGGCGCCGGCGCGTGCCGCCTCGATGGCGGCGCAGACACCGGCGATGCCGTATCCGGCGACAACGACATCCGCCTCGAAATCCCATGCGGCGATCGCGTCGGCACGCAGCGGCCGAATCTTTGTGGCATCAAACATGTTTCGCATTCCTCCCGTGGCTCGTCAACGCATCGCCCGATCATCACTCGCTCGACGATGCGCTGGGCGATGCGGCACTCATAGATGCTCCGACACCTTCTGGACAGGTGTATGGAATATAGTCTCGACACTTGATCTTGCGCAAGAACTTGTTCCAGAAAGTAACTGATCGGGGTCGCACATGAGCGTCGGGGACAGCAGGTGGCCACGGTCGTATCCGCCACCGGCACCGAACCGGCGGACTTCGCCGCGCTGGCACGCCATGTGCGCGGCATCGCCGATAGCGTGTTCTGATTCGAGAGCACCTGCCGTCAGCACGGAGAAGGTCCGATGAATACCACGTACGCCGCCAAGGGCACCCCGTCCGGCGGCGTCGAACAATCCGGCGTCGGCACCCGGCACGGCGATCAGGGCCTGCTCGAGTACACCGATACCGTGCATATCGGGGTGCGGAAGCGCCAGGCAATGGCCGCCCGTGCGGGTCTGCCCTACGAGAAGCAGATCGAGTCGACGCTGATGACGCTACGGCTCATGCGCCGACTCGGGTTGCGCTGATACGTGCGCCTTACTGCGTCGGGCCGAAGATCGACCTGATGCTCGATGCGATCGTCGACGTGCTGCCCAAGATCAGCTACGGCACCGATCCGGTACGGTGGCGATCGGGGTGGATCAACAGAATCAAGAACTGGCAGGTGCGATACGAATGAATATCCGCAACATTCCACTACATACCCTCTCCGGCGACCCGGCAACACTGGGCGAATTGGTCGGAGATAAGGCGGTACTGCTGGTCAACGTGGCCTCCAAGTGTGGACTGACACCGCAGTACACCGGACTCGTCGAACTGCAAAAGACCTACGGCGACCGCGGTTTCAGCGTGGTCGGGGTGCCGTGTAACCAGTTCATGGGCCAGGAGCCGGGTACGGCCGAGGAAATCGCGGAATTCTGCTCGACCACCTATGGCGTCGACTTTCCGCTGCTGGAGAAGACCGATGTCAACGGCGACGACCGGCATCCGCTCTACCAGGCACTGGTCGAGACCGCGGATGCCGAGGGCGCGGCCGGTGATATCCAGTGGAACTTCGAGAAATTCCTGATCGATCGCGAAGGTGCGGTGGTCGGCCGGTTCCGGCCGCGCACCACGCCCGACGACGCCGCGGTCGTCTCGGCCGTCGAATCCGTACTGTAGCAATAGCGGCCGGAGCTCCACGTCCGAGCTCCGGCCCGTATGCTCACGCCATGGCGAAACGCGGCAGTGCCTGACGATCGCCTGCTTGATCTTGCCCTTGCGTTGAGCACCTCGAGCCGCCGGTTACCACCGGTCCCGGAGATCAGTTCAGCGGGGCGGAACGCCACCAGCGCAGGACCTTGTCCTGCGCGCCTGCCAAACCGTCGGCGTACATGAGGAATTGGGCGCGCTTGCTGTCACCGGTGAAGGCCGTCACGATCTTCGGCCCGTCGTTGACGAATTTATAGTTGGTGTAGGACTTTCCACCGTTGGTGTCGGTCGACTTGGTGGCGTCCGAGGGCAGGTTGCTCAGCGCCTTCTGCACATCGGAGGCGTTGTTGTAGACGTAGATCGTGTAGAACGGGTCGTCGTTGTCACCGCCGCCGTAGCAATCCCACTGCGCGGCCCAGGCACCGAAATCCGGTGTGCCCGGGGTGGGCAGCGTCAGATCGCCGGTCTTGTGGGCATTGCATTTCGCGCCGTTGTAGCCGACTGAATCGGATTCGCTGGCTGGCACCATGCGCGGGAATTCCTTGCTGATCGCGGCCGCGGTCGCGCCCACCGTGCCGCTGCCACCATTGGACGAACTCGACGAGGTCGTCGTACTGCTGCCGCCGGAGCTCGACGAACGGCCGTTCGATACCGCACCGATGATCGCGAGCACGATCACCAACAGGATGACCAGACCGACACACAGCGCGACGATCAGCCCGACATTCGATTTGCGCTGCGGCGGCCTCGGCGGTCTCGGTCCGTTCATCGGTGGCCGGGGCGGGGTCGCGAATCCGAGCGGCTGCTGGTTGTAGGGATTGCTCGGATGCGGTTGCTGTCGGGTGGGCGCGGTCTGCACCGGCTGCGGACGTGGCGTGCCCTGCGCGGCGGGATTGACGGTCGTCGGCGCGGACGGCTGCATGGTGTGCGGGATGCTCATCTGCGGATACGGGCCGCTGGTCTGCGGGTACGGTCCGTTCGTCATCGGCGTACCGGTAACGGGTATCGGCTGCCCGGTGACCGGCCGTGGCGCACCCGTCACCGGAATCGCCGGTCCGGTGCCCTGGCGCGGGCCGCCGACCACCGGCATCGCCGGGGCGCTCGGATTGGTGAAGGCCTGCTTGGCCGCCTGCGCGAACTCCGAGCACGATGCGAACCGGTCATCGGGGCGCTTGGACATGGCCTTCGCCAAGACCGCGTCCAGCTGGTATGGCAGGCCGGGCCGGACACTGCTCAATGCCGGGGGCGTGCCCTGCAGATGACCTTGGATCACCGCGGCCGGATTGGTCGCGGCGAACGGACCGGACCCGGTGAACAACCAGAACAGCGAGCATGCCAGCGAATACTGGTCCGATCGGTGATCGAGTGAAGCGCCGGTGAGCTGTTCGGGCGAGGCGTAGGCCAGGGTGGCGGTGAAGGTGCCGGTCTGGGTGAGGTGGCCGGTGTCGTCGCGCAGCCGTGCGATGCCGAAGTCGGTCAGGTAGACCCGCTCACCGCGCCCGCCGCCGGAGCGAGCCAGCAGAATATTCGCGGGCTTCACATCGCGGTGCAGGACCCCCATACCGTGCGCGTAGTCGAGCGCGTCGGCGGTCTCCTTGATGATCTGGACCGCCCGCTCCGGCGGCAGCGACTTGGGATCGACCGACGCGGCATCGATGCCATCGATGTACTGCATCGAGATCCACAGCTGCTCATCCTCGAGGCCGCGGTCGTACACGGTGACGATATTCGGGTGATCGAGCTGTGCGACCAGATCCGCCTCCCGCTCGAATCGCGCCCGCACCTCCTTGTCGAAGAACATCTCCCGATTCAGCAGCTTCAGCGCCGTCATCCGTGGCAGTCGCGGATGTTTCGCCAGGTACACCGAACCCATGCCACCGCGACCGAGTTGCCGATCGATGACATAGCCGGCGAATACGTCACCACTGGCCAGCATGTCTGCTCCACTTCCCGCCGCGCACCGGGACCCACCGATGCGCACACGTACAGCAAAAGAATGCGCGATCAGGACCTCCTGACCACGGAAAACATCGAAACCTTAGCAGGATTCGCTTAAGCCTTGGTTATCGTCGACTTATCGGTATCGCGTGCGACATTCGATTGATTCCGGCTACGGCGGCGGGCGCGGCGCGGGCCCGGGCAGCGTGGCGCCGGGGCGACGTGGGATATCCGGCAGGGCGATAGTGCCGGGTCGCGGTGCGCGGCGTGGCGGCAGGGGCAGACGCGGCTGAGATGTCTTCGGCGGCGCGGAGGTCGGCTGGGGCGGACGTGCGGTTGTGCTATTGCCGACCGGCTCGGAAGCATTGCTGGGCACTGGGTTTCGGGGCCCGATCACGGTGTGTGGCGATTCCAGCGGCGGGTGGTTCGGTCCCGGCTGACCGTAGTGCGGATGCGGCACGGCCGACAGTGCTCGACGTGCGGCCAGCGCGAATTCGACGCAACCGCCGAAGCGGTCCGCGGGCCGCTTGGCCATCGCGCGCGCCAACACCGCATCCAAATCCGGCGGCACATCCCGCCGGTACTGGCGTAGCGACGGTATCGCGCCGTACAAATGACCGTTGATGATTGCCATCGGATCGGCCCCGCGGAAAGGCGCGGCACCGGTCAGCATCCAGAACAGCGAACAGGCCAGCGAGTATTGGTCGGCCGGGCAGTCGGGCGTCCCGGTCAGTTGTTCCGGTGCGGCGAAGGCCAGCGTGGCGGTGATGGTTCCGGCCGAATTCGGTATGGATTCGCCATCGCGCATGCCCGCGATGCCGAAATCGGTGAGCAGCACTCGTTCCGGCTGTCCGATCGGCGCCTTGGCCACAAGGATATTGGCCGGTTTCACATCGCGATGCAGCACGCCGTTACCGTGTGCGAAATCCAACGCGGCCGCGGTATCGGCGATGATCTGCACCGCGCGGTCCGGCGCGAGCACATTGACATCCGCGCACGACGCATCAGCGCCCGGCACGAATTGCATCGAGATCCACAGCTGCTGATCCTCGGCGCCGCGGTCGTAGACGGTGACGATATTCGGATGGTCGAGCTGGGCGACCAGATCGGCCTCCTGTTCGAAGCGACGCCGGATCTCGGCGTCGGTATACAGTTCGCGCTTCAGCAATTTCAGCGCGGTCAGGCGCGGCAGGCGGGGATGCTGGGCCAGGTACACGGTGCCCATACCGCCCTGGCCGAGCACGCGTTTGATCGTATATCCAGCGAAAACATCGCCAGTTCGCAGCACAGTGGATTCACCCCCCGCATCGGGCCGAGCACCTGGATCCTACCGATGTATCTGTTCGCACGGCCCGGACGCAACACGTTCGTTGCGGTGCCGCAGACGATGTCGGTGGCACTCGTTAGGCTCGGCCCCATGCGCATTGGAGCACACGTCCGGCTCGACAGTGATCCGATCGGCTTCGGTGAGAAACTCGGCGCCGATGTCATCCAGCTGTTCGTCGTCGACCCGCAGAGTTGGGATAAACCGACCCCGCATCCGCGGACCGAGGAGATCCTCGCCAGTCCGATCGATGTGGTGGTGCACTCGTCCTATCAGATCAATGTGGCCAGTCTGAATAATCGCCTGCGCATGCCGTCGCGCAATGCGGTCGCGCAGCAGGCGCGGGCCGCCGCCGATATCGGTGCGTTCGGTCTGGTCGTGCACGGCGGGCATGTCCGCTCCGACAGCGAACTGGAGACCGGAATCGATAACTGGCGCAAACTGTTCGAGCGTCAGCAGGACAAGGGCGGCTTCGCGGTGCCGATCCTGATCGAGAACACCGCGGGCGGTAATCACGCCATGGCCCGGCATTTCGATTCGATCGCCCGGCTGTGGGATGCGGTCGGCGATTTCGGCGCGGGCTTCTGCCTGGACACCTGCCACGCCTGGGCGGGCGGTGAGGATCTGGTCGGCGTCGTCGAGCGGATCAAAGCCATTACCGGCCGTATCGACCTGGTGCACCTGAACTCCTCCCGCGACGAGTTCAATTCGGGCGCGGACCGCCATGCCAACTTCGCCGACGGGACGATCGATCCGGAGTTGCTCGCGCAGGTGTGCCGGACGGCGGACGCTCCGGTGGTTCTGGAGACGCCCGCCGAGGGTGTCGCCGAGGATCTGGCGTATCTGCGCGAGCACGTCGGCTGATCCCCGGGCTCATCCGCTCCGCTTCGTCGTATTCGCCGGCATCCGAACAGTTCGGCAGCGACTCTTGCTGTCCCCCGAATAGATTGCGGCGGATCGAGCGGAATAAACGCCGCGGCGGAAGACCAGCGCCCGGAGCCGGGCCTGGAAAGGCGCGCTTCGATCCCCGCTGGTGGGACCGAGCGTTGCGATCATGACGACGAAAACCCTGGTCGGGGTGGTTGTTTCGGTGATGTGCTCGACGGCGCAGCAAACCGATCTCAACCAGCGAAGGTGATCCCATGACGGTCGACTACGCCCAGACAATCGTCACCGTGACCAAAATCGGCGCCCGCATCGGCGCCAAGATCGATAATGTCCGGCTCGGCGGCGATGTGGACGCGGCAACCGTCGCGGTGATCCGGCGCGCGCTGCTCGAGCACAAGGTCATCTTCTTCCGCGGCCAGGACCATTTGACCGAGGACGGCCAGTACGAGTTCGCACAGCTGCTCGGCACCCCCACCACCCCGCATCCGACGGTCACCTCGCACGGTGTCAAGAGCCTGGCCATCGACTCGGAGTACGGCCGGGCCAATAGCTGGCACACCGACGTCACCTTCGTCGACCGCATACCGAAGGCCTCCATCCTGCGCGCGGTCACGCTACCGCCCTACGGTGGCTCGACCACCTGGGCCTCCACGGTCGCCGCCTACGAGTCGCTGCCGGAGCCGCTCGAGCGCCTGGCTGAGAGCCTGCGGGCCGTGCACACCAATCTGCACGACTACGCCGCCACCGACGTCGACCGGAGCAACCCGAAAACCGACGCCTACCGCGCCGAATTCCAATCCGACTACTACGAGACCGAACATCCGGTGGTGCGGGTGCACCCGGAGACCGGTGAGCGCGCGCTGCTGGTCGGGCACTTCGTCAAACGCTTCGTCGGGGTTTCCACCAGCGAATCCCAGGCCCTGTTCCGCCTGTTCCAGGATCGGGTGACCCGGCTGGAGAACACCACCCGCTGGAACTGGCAGCCCGGTGACGTCGCCATATGGGATAACCGCGCCACCCAGCACTACGCCGTCGACGACTACGACGACCAGCCGCGCAAGCTGACCCGGATCACCCTCGCGGGCGATATCCCGGTCGGTGTCGACGGCGTCGAGAGCACCTCGCATCACGGCAATGCCGAGCACTATTCGATCATCGAGGAGGTTTCCGCACTCGAATCGTGACGGCGACCGCACGGCAGCCGCGGCGGCTGGCGATTGTGCTGCGGCAGTTGAGGGGCCGTGCGGTTGCATTACCGGACTTCGTGCTGGTAGGAGGTCGGGCCGCTGCCGGGCGGCGCCATAGTACAGACTGATGCCATGAGTATCAGCCCGCTGGACGGGGTTCGCGTCCTGGAACTCGGCAATTACATCGCCGCGCCGACCGCTGGTCGCATCCTCGGCGATTTCGGTGCCGAGGTGATCAAAGTGGAGCGGCCGAAGGCTGGGGACGAGCTACGCAACTGGCGGCTTTACGGCGGCGATACCTCGATGCTGTACCGCACTATCAACCGGAACAAGAAGTCCATCACGCTGGATCTGCGCACCGAGGCGGGCCGGGGCATTGCCCTGGATCTGCTCCGGCATTGCGACGTGCTGCTGGAGAACTTCCGGCCGGGCATGCTGGAGAAGTGGGGCCTGGGTCCGCAGGTGCTGAACGAGGTCAATCCGGATCTGGTGATCACCCGGATCTCCGCTTACGGACAGACCGGGCCGCTGGCCGCGCGGCCCGGTTTCGCTGCGGTCGCCGAGGCGGTCGGCGGGCTGCGCGAACTCGTCGGGGATCCGGACCGGCCACCGGTACGAGTCGGTGTGTCGATCGGCGATTCGATCGCCGGTATCTACGCGGCGTTCGGCACGGTGATGGCGTTGTTCCAGCGGGAACGCACGAACGCATCCATTCCGCTGCGGGAACGCGTCATCGATGTGGCGCTGAACGAGGCGATTCTGTCGGTGATGGAATCGCTGTTGCCCGACTATCTCGCCTATGGCATCAATCGCGAGCGGGTCGGCGGGCGCATGGAGGGCATCGCGCCCAGCAATGCCTACCCGACCAGCGACGGTGTCAGCATCATTATCGGCGGCAACGGTGATGCCATCTTCCAGCGCTATATGAAGGTGATCGGCCGTCCCGACCTGGCTGCCGATCCGGAACTGCAGGACAATGCCGGGCGCTGGCGCAATCGCGAACGGCTCGACGCGTCCATTGCCGAATGGACCGTTCGGCACACCCGCGACGAGGCGCTCGAACTCTTGGAGGCGGCGGCTATTCCCTGTGGCCCCATCTACACCGCCGCCGATATCGCCGCCGATGCGCAATACCAGGCGCGCAATATGATTCAGCTGTTCCCCGTGGACGTCGGCGCGCCGCAACCGAAGACGGTCGGCTTTCCCGGCATCGTGCCGGTGATCGGCGAAAAGTCCCTGCCGATCCGCAATGTCGGACCAGACCTGGGTGAGCACACACGCGAGGTGCTGTCGGAACTGCTCGGCATGAGCGATGCCGATATCGCCGGATTGGAGGCGTGATGCGCGCCGGTATCGATGGAGTGGAGGCGGTATGACGCGACGGGTATACGGCAGGCGTCGACCGCCGGGGCGCGGTGCACACGAATTGCGTGGTCCTGGGCACGCGCGTCCGACGGTGCATCCCACCCCGGCCAGCAACGAAAAGCCTTGCGGTGGGGTGATGTGTGTCCCGCCGCACGTGCGTCAGGCGCCACCGGTCGAGGATGCGCGGGAGGAGCAGTGATGCTGCGCGATGTGACACTGCGCGACGGCCTGCAGTTGACCGGAAAGGTGCTGCCGGTCGAGCGCAAGCTGGATATCGTGCGCGAACTGCTCGCCGTTGGCGTGCCCGCGCTGGAGATCGGTTCGATGGCCCGTCCCGATCTGGTGCCGCCGATGGCCAACACGATGGAGCTCATTGCCGCGCTGAGTCCCGAAGAGCTGCAACGCTGTTGGGTGTGGGTGGCGACGCCGCGTCAGGTGGAGAAGGCCGCTGCCGCCGGCGTGCGCAACTTCCAGTACTGCTTGTCCGCATCGGACGCGCACAATAAGGCCAATATCGGCCGCAGCACCGAAGACAGCGTCGCCGCCATGCCGGATGCCGTTCGGTTGGCCCGGGAAGCCGGCGGCGAAATCCAACTTTGCCTCGCCACCAGCTTCACCTGCCCCTTCGACGGCCCTGTCGATCCGGAGCGTGTGCTGGCCATTGCCAACGATCCCCGCACCGGGGGCGCTTCGGACATCGTCGTCGCCGATACCCTCGGCCAAGCCCACCCGACCCAGGTATCGGAGCTGATCTCGGCTGTGCGCGACCGAACCCCGCACCGCCGCATCGTCTTCCACGGTCACGACACCTGGGGTATGGGCGTCGCCAATACTCTCGCCGCCCTACAGGCCGGAGCCACCATGGTCGACGGTTCCCTCGGTGGCCTCGGCGGCTGCCCCTTCGCCCCCGGCGCCAGCGGCAACACCTCCACCGAGGACATCCTGTTCGCCACCCGCCCCACCTGGTTCACCCCGACGGTTCTGGCCACCCTGGTAACCCTCACCGAATCCCTGCTGACCGAACTGGAGGAACCCAACCGCTCCCGCACCGCCGAAGGCGCCCGCTCCAAAGCCTCCGCCTTCGAATGGGTCACCGCCGGTCGGTGATTTCAGATAATTCACGCGGCGGCGCGCATGGCGATACCGATGACCGTGCCGTCGTCGTCGTGGACCGACAGGAATCGCGAGTGGTCGGCATCGACCTGCATGCCGGTCAGGTGGTTGGCGATACCGGTGGTGAGCACCGTGTGCCGCAACGGATCACGGAGCAGAAACGGCTCGGTCAGCGAGCGGAACCGGGCGGCATCGGCGGTGATCTCGATCCTCATACCGAATTACGCTAGAGCCCGAAAGCCCTGCGCGCTCGCGATTTTCCGCGTCACCGCATACGGCGGCGACGTCCGGTTCAGCTGGTTCGACTCGCCCCGTCGGCCCGTAACTTCAGCAGTACCAGGCCGGCAGTGCACGCCAGAATCAGTCCGGCGACAGTGATTTCGACGTGCAGTCCGGCGATGCCGAGTACGGCACCGACGATGCCACCGATGAAAATCAGCCACGCCGTTATCCGCGACAGCATCGTGGACAGGGTCCGCACCGGCGGGTTCGACACGACTTGCTGCGAAGTTTCCGGGGCCGCCGATTCGTCGGCCGTGGCGGAGGCTCGCAACGGAGTCGTCGAGTAAGCTCCCATCATCAACTCCTCGATGACGCCGATCAGAGTGTTGCCGACGCCCGATTTGCACCGCGCGTCTCTCCTCTAGGTACTGGCGTCTCACGCGTAACTTTGATCACACACGCTACGGCCCCGGGACGGAGATCGACTACGACACGTGCCCGCGACACGCCGAAGAGATCAATTCGATATCTGAATCATCACTGTTTTATTCGCGCGCGTGCCCAGGGTGTGCTCGTCTGGCCTGGTCGACCGGCCTCGATTATTGTGATTCCACTCGAACAGACGAGGAGTGTTACCGATGGAGAGCAGCAGGGCCAAGATCGCCGGTCCGGTAATCGCCGCAGGCGCGATCTCTGTCGGGCTCGTTCTCATCGGCGCCTGCGGACTCGGCGAGCACGACATTTACGTCGCACCCCCGCCGATCAAATCCGCCAATGACGACACCGTCCCGGCCGTGCGCTACGGCATCAGCACCTCGGTGGCGCCGACGGTGTTCATCCCGCCGTCGCCGAGCTGGCAGGTCGCGCGCCCGGGACCGCCACGCAAGTCGGTCGATTTCACTGTTCCGCCGTCGGCCTTGCCGGAATCCACGACCCAAGGGCCACAGACCTCGGCGCCGGACGCCGCCCCGACACCAGCCTTCACCACCGAGATCGAGCTGCCGCCGACCACCCAACCGCGTCCTGCCGTCGACTCGACGATCGAAGAGCCGCCGACGACACGCCGCGTGCCGACAGCCAACTCGGCAGGTCAGAGCGACGACGAATAGCACAACGGCGGCGCATACCTCGCACATGCCGCCGTTCGGAGCTACCGGAACTTACAGCTCCGGCAGGTCGTAATCACCGACCTGCGCACTGAGCACCCGCAGATGCTCCAGCCCACCGCCGAGTGTGCGCTCGATCGCGGTGAGCCGGGCAACGTAGTGGCCCACCGGGTATTCCGCGGTGACACCGATACCGCCGTGCATCTGAATCGCTTCCTGGCCGACATGGCGAGCCGAGCGACCGACCTGCAGTCGCGCCCGCGATGCGATTACCGCGTCCACCGATCTTGCGGAGTGGCCGAGAGATTCAGCGTTGGCACTATCGGCCAGCGAAGCATTCGCGTAGAGGCTCATACTGCGCGCCAGTTCCAGCGAGACGTACATATTCGCCGCGCGCTGGGTCAGCGTCTGGAACTTCGACAGCGTGACGCCGAACTGCTTGCGGGTCTTCAGATAATCCGTCGTCAGCCGCAGCGCCTCCGCCATCACACCGATGGACTCCGCGCACAGCGCCGCCTGGGCGTGCGCGATCGTGAGCTGCACGGCCTCGGCGGCGTCGATGTTGTCGCCGAGCAATTCGCCGGGGACCGTGTCGAATTCGAACTGTGCGCCACGCTGACCGTCCAGCGTCCGGTACGACTTGCGCTGCACCCCGGCGGGATCCACCAGGAACAGCCCGATGCCGCCGGTCGGTAGCACCGCACTGACCACCAGCTCATCGGCGCTGTCGCCGTGCGGAACCGGATTCTTCAGACCCGTCAGCACCCACGAATCCCCCTGCTGCACAGCGGTGGTCGCGAGTTCGGTGGACGGCCAGCGCACACCGGGCTCGGCATGCGCGAACGCCAGCAGCTTGGTGCCACCGGCCACCTCGGGCAGAATCCGTTGCCGCTGTTCGGCACTGCCGACCCGCGCGACCAGACCACCCGGCACCAGCACCGCATCCAGGAGCGGTTCGGGTGCGAGCCGACGTCCCATCTCCTCCAATACGACCATGGTCTCCACCGGACCGGCGCCGACGCCGCCGTCCTCCTCGGTGAAGCTCAGGCCGAGCACGCCGAGTTCGGCCAGCTGGTTCCAGACATCGCGACTCCAGCCGAGTTCGGTGTCGGTGACCTTCAGGCGGGTCTCGGGATTGTAGTTGCGGGCCAGCAGGTCGCGCACCGTGTCGCGCAGCATGACCTGTTCATCGGTGAGTTCGAAATCCATGGCTGCGCCTCACAATCCGAGGATCGTGGAGGCGATGATGGTGCGCTGCACCTCGCTGGAGCCTCCGTAGATGGTGGTCTTGCGGTAGTTCAGATAGCCGGGCCCGCTGCGCTGCGCCCAACCGGGCGAGGCGATATCGGCGGCATCGACCGGGAGTGCGTCCTGGCCGGCGATATCGAGCAGCAGCTCGGTCGTGGCCTGCTGCAGTTCGGAACCGCGCAGCTTGAGCACCGACGAGGCCGGATTCGGCCTGCCGTCCGAGGAATTGGAGACCACTCGCAGCTGGGTGAGTTCCAGTGCGAGCAGTTCGTTCTCCAGTTCGGCGACGCGTGCGGCGAAGACCGGATCCTCGAGCAGGGTGCCCGAACCCGACTTGGTCTGGCGCGCGTAATCCTTGGCGACACCGAGCTTGACTTTGGTGCGGCCGACACCGGTAATGCCGGTGCGCTCGTTGCCGAGCAGGAATTTCGCGTAGGTCCAGCCCTGGTTCTCCTCGCCGACCAGCTGATCGGCGGGCACCCGCACATTCTCGAAGAAGACCTCGTTGACCTCGTAGCCACCGTCGATGAGCTTGATCGGGCGGATGGTGACGCCGGGAGACTTCACGTCGAACAGCAGGAAGGAGATGCCCGCCTGCTTCTTCGGTGCGTTGGGATCGGTGCGGACCAGGCAGAAGATCCAGTCCGCGTACTGACCGAGCGTGGTCCAGATCTTCTGGCCGTTGACGATGTAGGAGTCCCCGTCGCGCACCGCGGTGGTGCGCAGCGAGGCCAGATCGGATCCGGCGTCGGGTTCGGAGAAGCCCTGGCACCACCAGATATCCAGTGCGGCCGTCGGCGGCAGGAAGCGCTCCTTTATCTCCTGCGAACCGAATTGCGCGATCACCGGACCGACCATCTGGGCATTGAAAGTCAGCGGCTCGGGCACCGAGGCCAGCTGCATTTCGTCCTGCCAGATGTGCCGCTGAATCGGCGTCCAGTCCTTGCCGCCCCATTCAACCGGCCAGTTCGGTACGGCCAGGCCGTGGTCGTTGAGGATCTTGTGTGCGGTAACGATGTCATCGCGGGATAGTTCGTGGCCGTACTTGACGCGGTCACGGATGTCGGCGGGAATCTCGGTCCGGTAGAAGTTCCGCAGCTTATCGCGGAAGCTCATTTCGTCGGGCGTCAGACTTAGTTTCATACACATCTCCCGGTGTGTCTCGTACGTCCGAGTCGAACCTACCCTCCGGTAATCTCTCACTGCCGAGTGGGTCACAGGGGCAGGTTGGGCATGTGTCGCGCGTCGATCCTCAGCGGTGGGTGCACTCGGTTGTGAGTACCTCGGCGGCGTCAGTGACGAGCTGGTACGTTGCTGCAGGTGGTGCCGGGATGTCCCGGCGTTCGGTATCGAGGAGAACGAGTGAACGGCAGATCCATCGCACGCGCCGCCGCGGCAGTGACATCTCTCGGCATCGGTGCGGTTCTCGCCCTCACCGGCACGGCGGTCGCCGACCCCTCCCCCGTCGAGACCGGACTCGAACAGCTCACCACCGAGGCCGGAGCCGATCCGGCCGCACAGGCGGGTGTCGGCACGCTCAGCCAGTTCACCAAGATGGTGGATAGCGCCGAACTGCGCAATATCTCGGCCGCCTTCACACCGTTCGCCTACGCCGCGCCGACCTTCGGCTGCGGCAGCGTCGGCCCGGTCACCACGATCATCGCGGCTGCCTCCACCGACGGCACCAACCCCAATGGCGCCGCGGACCCGCTGCCCGGCACCCTGCGGTTCAGCGCGACGCCCGCACATTCGGGTGCGCCGTTGTCCTCCGGACTCGTCGTGGCCTGGGTGAATGTGAACACAGGCGCCAGTGGCCTCACCACCCTCGACGACCGGAGCGAATACAACATGCCGACCCTGTCGAAGACCGTTTCCAGCGGTCCTGGCACGGTCCTCGCCTCGATGTGGGGAATGATCGACTACCCGTTCGCGCACTGTGTGATGACCCCGACGGTCGGGATGTTCTACGTTCCGGATCGTCCGGTGCTGCCGCCCGCCCCCACACCGGAGGCCACCGCACCTGCTCAGCCTGGCTCGACTCAGGACCCGGCCCCGCAGCCCGTGGCCCCGGCCGCTCTGAACCGCGCGGATTCCGTCGCGCAGGACGACATCGGGCACCAGAACAGCTGACGCCGTCACATGAACGCCCGTGACCGTGGTGTTGCACGATAGGAGTCCGATTTCCGAACCGGAGGCCCGAACCGTGCTCGACGCCGACGACGTGCGCCGCATCGCGTTGTCCTTTCCCCAGACCGTGGAGAAGCACCGCTGGAACCATCCCACCTTCGATGTGGCGGGCAGGATGTTCGTCACCATTCCCGACGATCAGACCTCATTCGCCGTCCGCTGCCCCAAACACGATCGCGAAGAACTCATCGCCGCCGAACCGCACAAGTTCTGGGTCCCGCCGCACGAGGCATACTCGTCCTGGGTCCGGGCTCGGCTCTGCGCCATAGAAGATATCGACGAACTGCACGACATCCTGCTGGATTCCTGGCGCCAGGCCGCACCCCCGCACCTCATCGGGGACTGACCGATTCGCTCAGTGCGGCAAGCGAATCCGTAATATCGTGCCGGTCTCGGTACCGGCGACGAGTTCATCGGAACGGCCGGGCACGGCGGCCACCGAGGTCATCGGTTCACCGTTGAGTACCGCGCACGCGGTATGCGCGACCGGATCGACGCGGACCAACTGCCCGGTCAAGGTGGTGACGTAGAGGACACCCGCGTCATCGATGACGAAATCGTCTACGAAATCCGGTATTCCGGGTGCGACCATCAAGTCCGCGATCACGGCGACCGCGCCCGGATCGTCGACCGGGAAGCGCACGATCCGACCGAGCGGATTGCCATTCATGCTGAGGTAGATCGAATTATCGCGCACCACAATGCCGTTGGCGCCGGTGAACTTCGCCCGCGCCGTCCAGTCCGCATCGACACTGCCATCCGGGCGAATCCGGATCACGCCGACGGTGGAGGCCAGGTACAGATTGCCCTGCGCATCGAAGGCGGCGCCGTTGGGCCAGGTGAATCCAGCGGCGAATACCGCAGGCTTGGGATCGTCGGGATCGAAGCGCACTACACCGCCCGGGCGCACCACACTCGTCGGCGAATCGCCGGAGACGACGTAGAGCAGACCGTCGGGCCCGAGCCGGATCGCGCCCGGGAATTGCACCGGCACCGACGCGGTCAACCGGCCGGCGCTGTCATAGCGCTGCACCTCATTGCGGTACAGCCGCGATACCCACAGGTTGGCCTGCGCGTCGTAGCCCACATTCTCCGACCAGTCGAGCACCGGCAGACCCGCGGGCACGGCGGTCGCGGCCTGGGCCGACGCGCATGCGGCGACCGCGCCCGGTTCGGGCTCGGCTATGGCGGGCGGCGCACCGACACCGGCACAAGTGAGCGTGAGTGCGGCCGTTGCCCACACTCGCACGTTCGGAAGATAGAGCTTTCTCACGCTAACCTCGACTCTCCAGCCTGATCCTCGCCCGGCAGTCCAGCCACCTCGTCAGTTATTCATCGAGAACTAGTTATGCCAGGGACTCGACTGGACCTGAGCACGTTTGCCAGTATCAACGGATGCCATTCTTCGACAGCGCGCGGGGCCGGATGCACTATCGGCGGTGGACGGTCGACAACCCGACGGCAGTTGCGGTGCTCTTCCCCGGCATGGGGCAACACAGCGGCCACTACCACCGGTTCGCGCGCACCCCGAAATCCGCCGGAATCGAGGTGTGGGCGCTGGATACCTCGGGGCACGGGTTGAGTGAGGGCGATCCGAATAATCCCGGCACGCTGGTGGAACTGGTGGCCGATGCGATGCGGCTGATCGAGCTGGCCCGCGCGGAATTGCCGGGGACGCCGCTGATCCTGATGGGCCATTCACTCGGGGCGGTGACCATCTTGGGCATCCTGGGCGCGGCAGTGCCGGATCGGACCAGTCCGACCGACGACCTGCGCGGACTGGAGGCGAAGTATCCGCTGCGGCCGAGCCTGCCGCCGAGCGAGCTGGTCGGGCTGGTGCTGTCCGGAGTGCCGAAACGAGCGCTCGGTGGCGGCGCACCCGGTGCACCCGGCACACCGTTGCCGGGCAACCTGCCCATCCTCGCCGTGCACGGTATCGAGGACCGACGGGCGCCGATCGATGCGATGAGGGTCTGGACTCGTCGTCACGATTGGGTAAGTTTGCGTGAGTACGCCGACGCCGGGCACGACCTGTTGCACGAGCCGGTGCACGCGCGGGTCGCTGCCGACATCGCGGACTGGATGCAGGGTGTCGTCGTGGGGTTGGCGCACCGGTGAGTTGATCACGGCTGCGCGCGCAGCACGACGAGGAAGGGGGCCGAGATGTCGGACGTGACGGCGCTGAATCAAGCGATCGACGATGGCCAGCTGTGGATCGATGGGGTACTGGTCGCCGAGGGCGCGCATGAACAGTGCGCCAAGCGCTATGAACGACTCGCCGATGAAGTCGAGGCCCAGATCGCCGTATTGAGCGGGGCCACAGCATTGCCCGGCTTCGGCGGCTTCGATTCCGGTGCGGCACTGCGGCGCGGCTTCGAGGATAAGGCCGACGGCGCGATCACCCGATTGCGTGTGTATGCCAACGCCGCGCGGGCACTCGCGCAGACCTTTCGCGCGGCCGCAACGGCGTACGCCCAGGCCGATACGGATCTGGCAGCCGCGGTCGGTCAGGTCCAGGTGGCGGGAGCCGCGCATGCGTAAGATGCCGCACACCGGGCAGAAAACCCCCGTCCGGTATGCCGATCCCAACTACACCGATCCCAACTACGCGCAGACGGTCGAAATCTTCGACAACCTGTCGCATCAGGAAATTCACGACGGCGTGCAGCTGATGAATCCGGTTGTACTGGCGGCCGGACGGCAGGCGTGGCAGGGCAGTTCGACCGGACTCGCCACCGCCGTCGAGCAGGCGCACAGCGAGATTCGGGCCGCGATGGCCGACGGTTGGCGCGGGGCCGCAGCGGATTCCGCCGCGGCCGCGGTACGCGAATTCGAGCGGCATGGACAGCAACTCGCGGATGTGATGGCCGTGGTCGGTCAGCGACTCGGCCAGGCCGGCGATGCCGCCGAGGCACTGCGCGCGGCGGTGGTCGAACCGTCCAGCCAGACAACGGATCTGGCTGGCGCACTGCTGGATCCGACCAGGGCGACCGAGAACACCGCAACCCAGAAATCCGCCGACGGCACGCGCCTGGACGTGGTGCAGGCGATGGACAGCATCTATACGAACGCTTTCCTCACGACCGGATCCGGCGTACCTGCCTTCCCGGATGCGGTGACCGCCGACGCACCGCGGCCCTCCGACAGCGCGGCTGCCGCCCAGATATCCACGACACCCGTCCTCGATACCAGTACGCAAACCCTCACCACCCCAATGGTTTCGGCGACTACGCCGGCGCCGACCACGCCGCACCCCACGGCCGAGCCCGCCGCCGCGACGACTCAACCGGCGGCGGCGCCGACAGCCGTCACTCCGGTGGGCACCGTCGCCGACACAGCGCCCGCCGCGACCAAAACCGTTGTGCCCATGACGGATTCCCCCGCAGCTACAGCCGCGGCCGCAGCCACCACCTCGACGACCACGCCGGTTCGGTCGGTGCGGCCGGGTAGCGCCACGGCCGTGACCACCGCCGCATTCACCTCGATAGTCGCCCCGACGGTTCCCGGCACCTCCACCACCGACGATGAACGCAAACGCGATGAGCGCAAACGCGACGCGAGTGGCGATGCGATCAACGGCGTCGGCGCGGGCGCGGTCGGCGGACTCATGGGCGGTGCCATGGTCGCGGGCGACAGCCCGCGCTCCGGCATGAGCACCAGCGCGGCCGCCGCCCGCGCACAGGCCCGCGACCAGGACGAATACGACGACGATTACCAATTCTTCGACGACGATCTGACCTTCCTGGAACCAGCCGATGACGGCGGTGAACTGATCGGCGATATGGATCCGACGACACCACCGGTCCTCGGCGAATGGACCGAACTGGAGTGAACTGGACGCTGACCCCGGACCAGTTCGCCATGGCCTGGGCCCGCACCGATGGCGACCGCGTCCCCTACCCACTCGCGGTCCGCCTCTCGGCTCGCGATACGGCCGAACGCACCGCCCAACTCCCCGCCCTGAACCGTTGGTGCGAGGAGACTCTCGACGCCGATCTGGAGGGAGCACTGCGGGTGCTCGCCCGCCCCAGCGTGCGCATCGAGGTCTTCGGGGAGCGCGGTGCGGCCGAGCCGTCGGCGGGCGTCGAGGGTGGGCCGGACGGCACGGTCGAGGCGACGGGTCTGGTCCAGCAGACCGGTCCCGTAGCTGTACAGCCGGAGATAGCGGCGCAGTCACGTGCGGTGCGTGTGCTCGGTGCGATCGCCGGGGATATAGCGGTGGTCGCGGCGCAACGCTCTGGCGCATCCGCGGATCGCGGCGGCGATATCCGGGTATTCGTCGACGGGGTGAAAAATCTTTCCGCACGGGTGATTTCGGTGCTGCCGGAGAATACGCCCGGCATCACGCCGCAACTGACCGCACCGCTGGCCCGCGTCAACGAGGACAGCCGGAATCTGGTGACCGTGCCGGTGGCCGGACCCACCACGCCGACCCGAATTCGCAAGCTGCTCAGACAAGCCCGCGACGGTATCGGCCAGATCGTGGTGTCGGTGCGCCGAGCCGACGGTGAGCTGCATCCGTTCGGGGTGCTGTGCTGGATCGACGTGATCGGCGACGGCCGGTATTCGGTGCGCACGGGCGTCGATGTCGATATCGTGCCGGTCACCGCGCAGCAGTTCACCACACAGCTGCGACCGATGGTCACCGCGGCCGCACGCACCCTCGCCCTCGCTGAGCACTGGTGAGATTCGCCTACGTGGCAACCGCTCGCGCTTGTCTCGTCGCGATCACCGCCGCGGTCAACCTATTCGCCGCTTACGGCCAGAAACTGGCGAACATCGGCTCCGACCGCAGCCTCGGCTACGCCGATCACGATGTCGCAGGCTGAATCACGGTGTTCGTCTGCGGAATCCAGTGCAACTGGATGGTTTCCACCGGCGTCGTCGGTGCGCTGCTCCCAAGGACGTCCGTCCCCGCCGTGACCCGATCTTTTGCGCGACGTCGACGAGAACGGCGGAGCGAACATGGTCGAATAGGTCATGCTGTTCCGCCAACTCGAGTACTTTGTGTCACTCGCTCGCGAGCGCCATTTCGCACGAGCCGCCAAGGCCTGTTACGTGTCACAACCGGCGTTGTCGGAGGCAATCCGCAAGCTCGAGCACGAGCTGAAGGTCCCGCTGATTCGGCGCGGACACAATTTCGAGGGCCTCACTCCCGAGGGGGAACGGCTTGTGCCATGGGCCCGCCGCATCCTGGCCGACCATGCCGCACTCCAGCAGGAGGCCGCGGCTCTGCAACGAGGTGTAACCGGTGAGCTCCGACTGGGGGTCATCCCCGCCGCCTCGACTACCGTCACATTGCTCACCGATCGATTTTGTGCCGATCATCCACTTGTCCGGGTAAGCCTGGAAACGAGCCTTCAGTCGGCGCGCATACTCGATCGGATTCGAGCGTTCGAGCTGGATGCCGGGGTCGTCTATCCGAACGGTCAGAGCACGGCCGGTTTGCTTGTCACTCCGCTTTATGAGGAACGACAGGTGCTCCTCGTCGGCCGAAGGCTGGTCAGCAGCCGATCGGACTTCATCAGCTGGTCGGATGCGCTGGAACTGCCGATGTGTTTGCTTAATCGGGGAATGCGCGGCCGCCAGCTCATCGACGAGGCGCTGGCCACTGCGGAACTCGAGGTGACACCCCAACTCGAGACCGACTCGATCGTGGCACTGCTCGCACATGTGGATACCGGGCGGTGGGCGACCATAGTCCCGCAAACGTGGCTGCGCGCCTTGCGTCCATCCGCCGATGTCCGAGTACTGCAACTGGACAACCCCTCGGTCACTGCCCTCGTCGCGCTTGTCACCCATGCCGTGCGGCCAGGCTCGGTCCTTACCCGGGCATTGCTGCGGACCACCGAGAACACCGATATCGACGCGGCCCTGTTCAGCCCCACGGGCAGCTGAAGCCGAAGGCACGAACTCGATCGGCCGCGCCTATCACTTGGTCGACGCCACGTCTTGGACGGTCTCGCGGTCCTGCGGCCAGACTGAAACCTGTTTTCGGCAACGCTTGATTGGGCGGCTGTGAGGCCGCGTTCGAAAG